>JAPYSD010000034.1 GCA_029936705.1 Croceicoccus sp.
GGGCGGATCTGGTCGGCCAGCCTCTCCGGCGCGGCAGAAATCACTGATGGTCTGCGGATCGAGGGCGGGGCGACATGGAACCATAGCCGCATCGACCAGACCGATATGATCCTGCGATCCAGCATGCGGCAGATTCCCAACATCGCGTCCTTCGCGGGCCGCGCTGGCGTGAACTACAGCGCCGACCTTACGCCCGGCCTGCGGCTCACCGCCGACGGCTGGGCCAGCTATGTCGGCCCCTCGCGGCTGGGTATCGGGCCCCGGCTGGGCGACCGGCAGGGCGACTACTTCGACAGCGGAATCGACGTAAGGGTCGGCGATGACGCGACGGGCGTGACCTTCGGTATCGCCAATCTGGCCGACACCCGCGGCAATCGTTTTTCGCTCGGCACGCCGTTCGGAGATGGCCGCGACCAGGTTACGCCGCTGCGCCCGCGTACCTTCCGCCTGGGCGTCGACCGGCGGTTCTGACCGGCAGCCGCAGGCGATACGCCCGACCGGCAGCTTTTTTCCAAGGCCACTGCGCAAGGGTTCCGTCTCACGGATCATAACCGATCTGAAGGATGTCAGAACCCGTGCGTCACCTGCTTTGCTCTACCGCCATCACCGCCGTCGCCATCTCTTCCGCCGCCGTCCATGCGCGCGAGATCACCACCGCACAGACTGCACCCGTTGCCACCGCGACGGCCAATGCCGGTGCACCCGATGCGATCAACATCACCGATAAGGGTTCCGTCACCGTATCGGGCGGCAACGCCGTGACGATGGACAGCAATCACAAGGTGACCAACGGCGGCAAGATCACAATCACCAATGCCAATGGCAGCACTGGCATTGCCGCCGTCGCAGGCGCCAGCGGCGACATCGTCAACAGCGGCACGATCCTGCTGGACGAACCGTATACACCCAAGGATGACGACAACGACGGCGATCTCGATGGCCCGTTCGCGCTAGGCAGCGACCGCCACGGCATCCGTACATTGGGCGCGCATGCAGGCGATATCGTGAACAGCGGGACTATCACGGTCGAAGGTAATAATTCGTCCGGTATCGCACTCGGCGGTATGCTGACCGGCGACCTGGTCCATGATGGGAAGACCGGCGTGATCGGCGGCAATGCCATCGGCATCGATGCGCAGACGATCGACGGCACGGTCCGGCTGGCAGGAACTGTCGCGGCCCGCGGCGAGGGCGCGATCGGCGCGCGCTTCGGCGGCGACATTGCGGGCGCGATGGTGGTGCAAGGCGACATCAGCTCCAGCGGCTATCGCTATACCGCTGCCCCCACCAGCACCGCCAAGCTTGACGCTGACGACCTGCTGCAGGGCGGCTCTGCGATCAGCGTCGAGGGCAATGTCTCGGGCGGCATCCTGCTGGCGGTCGCGCCCAAGGATACCGACCCCGACAAGGCGGACGAGGATGCCGACGGGATTGACGATGCCAAGGAAGGTTCGGCCAAGGTCACGTCCTTTGGCAAGGCGGCGGCACTCTCCATCGGTTCGGACAGCCGTGACATCGCCATCGGGGCGGTCGCCGGGACGGCTAGCAAATTCGGTCTGCAGATCGACGGCATCGTCGAAGGGCGCGGCGTCTATGTCGGGGTCGATGCGAACGGGATGGCCATCGGCGGGAAGGGCCACGCGGTCACCATCGCGAATGGCATTGGCATCGCAGGTGCCATTGGCGCGCTTTCAAATGGCGGTAGCGCGACTGCGATCCGCCTAGGCACAGGAGCCAGCACACCTGTCCTGCGAAATTCCGGATCGATCGAAGCGCGCGGATCCTCGGTCGGCGGCACCCGTGCAGTTGCGGTGCTGGTCGATCAGGGCGCCAGTCTTCCGGCAATGAAGAACAGCGGTTCCATCAAGGCGGTCGCAGCCGCCGAAAACGGCACTGCGATCGCGATCCGTGACACCGGCGGTACGCTGATGCTGATAGAGAATGCGGGCGAGATCGCCGCGGCAGGCGCCAAGGCCGGTTCGGGGCGCAACATCGCCATCGACCTGTCCGCCGCAAGTTCTAATGCCGCCGTGCGCCAGACGCTGGTAGCGGACGGCCACGCAGCGCCCGTTATCAAGGGCGATGTCCTCTTCGGCACCGGTAGCGACCTTCTGGAACTCGCCGATGGAACGCTGGCGGGCGACGTTTCATTTGGCGCGGGCAACGACGCACTTCGCCTTTCAGGAGATGCCGCGCAGGTGGGCAAGGTGCTGTTCGGCAGCGGTACCGCAGAGATGAGCCTGTCGGGCAAATCGCTCTTTGCAGGGACGGCCGATTTCGGTGGCGGGGTGGGCACCTTGTCGATCACGGACAGTGCAATGTTTGCCGGCAGTTTCGCCAATGGCGGCAATCTGGCGGTCAGCGTTGCGGGCGGCACGCTCGACATCGCAAAACCCGCCAGCATTGCCTCGCTGTCGGTGGGGGCAACCGGGATGCTCGTCGCCACGCTAGACAAGGCAGCGGGCAGCGGCACCGCGTTCACCGTCGGCGGGGAAGCCAGCTTCGCGGAAGGAGCCAAGCTAGCCCTGCGGCTTGCCGATGTCGCCACGGCAGAAGGCAGTTACGACGTACTGACCGCTTCCTCGATTTCCGGCAAAGACAAGATCACCACGGTCGATGCTTTGGTGCCTTTCCTGTTCAAGGCCGAGATAGCCAAGGATGCGCCCGCGAACATGCTGACCATCGATGTTTCACGGCGCAGCGTGACCGAACTCGGCCTCAACCGATCGGGCGCGGCGGCCTATGACGCGGTGTTTGCCGCGTTGTCCCAGGACGAGGATGTCGAGGGCAAGTTCCTGGCCATCACCGATGGCGATGCGTTCCGGCAGACCGTCGCAACCATGCTGCCCGACCACGCTGGCGGCGTGTTCGAAGGGGTAGGGCAGGGCGAACGCATGCTGATCCGCCAGATGCAGGATCCCGTCAGCCCGATCATCGATGACGGCGCGTTCATGGTCGCGCTTAACCTGGGCCTGTGGGACAGCGACAAGGGGCTGGGCGAAAGCGCGGCCTATGACCTGCAGGGCCACGGCTTTTCGCTGACGGGCGAATATGACGTCGGCTTCGGTCATGTCGGCGCGACTGTTGCAAGCCTGTGGAGCCAGCATACGAATGGCATGGCCAGCGATGTCAGGAACCGTTCGCTGGAAGTCGCGGCACACTGGCGTGGGAACTGGGGCCCGGTCGCGGGCTTTGCCCGCGGCGCGCTGGGCCGTTCCGATATCAAGAGCGAACGCGTGTTCTCGGGCACCTCGGACGGCGAAAACGTCCAGCGCACGATCAAGGGTAAGTGGGACGGCGATTTCGTCAGCTTCGCCGCGGGCGCATCGGCGGAAGGCGGTTGGCGCTATCTCTTCTTCCGCCCGCAGGTGATGCTCGACTACATCCGCCTGAACGAGGACGGCTATGAGGAAACCGGCGGCAAGGAGGCGCTGGATCTGTCGGTTGATGCGCGCAAGAGCGACGAGCTTGGCCTTAGCGCCGGTCTGGTGCTTGGCGCGGACCTAATGGGTATGGGAGCAAGCGGCGGCAGGCACGACAGCGCATGGCTGCGGATCGAGACCGAGGGCGGCTGGCGCGAGGAGCTGGACGGCGAATTGGGCGAAACAACCGCCCGCTTTGAAGATGGCGACGATTTCACCCTGGAGGGCGAGACGTCATCCAGCGGTTGGTACGGACGTCTGCGGGTCATGGGTGGCCCAGGAAGCGTCATCATGGGCGGCGAACTATCCGCAGAAGAGCGATTCGACGAGCTTTCGATCGCGCTACGCGGTAACATGCGGATCGTTTGGTGACGGAGCGGGCCGTGCTTTGTAACAGGATCAGGAACGATTGGCGCGTCATGTTAGTGAGCGTGAAATCGTAAGTTATCTGCGTCCGTCTGGTAGGCTTGCTGTATATGCTGCAAAGCTGGCTCGTGACTAGAAAGTTGCGGAGTAAGTCTGGTGAACCGGCGTAAGGGTCCGACCAGATCACGACGTTCGCTTCTCTCACGCCAATGTCCGACTTGGACATTAGCGGTCGTTCTCCGCGAAAGGATGGAAAGCAGTGATACCATTCAAGAAGGCGCAGCGGACGTCTTGTTCTGTCCCGAAAATCGCTAACCTTCGAGCGAGCTCCTGCTCGGCAGCCACCATTTGATCATCACTCAGGTCAGCGAAGAAACCGAATTCAGGTCGAGCAGCAATATGCTGGTCACAAGGAATGCTTTCAAGCCAATGACAGAACAAATGGACGCGGAGGTTCACGAAATGAATCTCGCTTGTATGCAGGCAGGCATTTCGGACGTTGTGAAGTTCGGCTCGGGCCGCTGCATCAGAAATCCTGCTGGATTGCCAACTTGTTTGCGGCTCCTTGGCGCGTGCTATTGGCTCACTCAATAGCACCAAGAGATAAAGCATCGCGATGTTATGCTGGTGTTTCGGCGGATCCGAGAGTTACCGGGGGCACATGGTAGCTCTTGTTCTCCAAGATTACCGCCTTTGCAATTGCGGGCAGTGGCCATCGATTTCGTCGGCAAGCGCGTCCCAGCGCGAGGCGGCATTCAAATGCCTTTGCTTAACGTCAAGCGTCGCGGCCAATCTGGCCGCACGTCTTTCATCGGCTGCGTTTTGCCGATACCCCAGGGCATAACTCATTGAATGCGAACCCTTCCTCTTCCTAGGCGGGTTCTCGCGGGAAACTTTAAGGAAAGAGTTTCACGCTATAGTGTTCGAATGCCAAATGAACATCGTTACGTTTCGCCTACCGTTCGCGCGATCATGGATGAAGAGCCTATCGAGTTGGCTTCATATGAGAGGCTTTCAGCCAAGCGGACTGTAAGTTTGAGGGTAACGGCCTATTTCGGTCTGGTGCTGGCGGTGAACGTGTTTCTGGTTTGCCTACTGGTATACGGTTAGTCACGAGAACACGAATCTAGGGGGCTACGTCAAGGTAGCGCCACCTTCATCATTCGGAAGGATGCTCGGTGAAAGATTGGCTCTCCGACACTGAAGGCAAAGAAGTCGAACGTCGCGCATGGCTCGTGGAACTCGAAGCAGTGGTGTTGGGCGGTATGACGCTGATATCGGCTATCGCCCTTCTTATCGGCTGATCGCCACGATGCGGTCCCGAGAAAAAGACCTTTGGATGGTGGCCCTTCAAATTGAGCAGGTTCACGGAGCCGGCAGTGCAGATTACATCGCGCGCCGCCAGAAGCATTTCGAGGATCTGGGTGAGGAGGCGGGTGCAGCGCTGTGGCGCGCTATCGCAAGCAAGTACGAGGCACTTAATCCGACTTGACGCAAAAAGTGCTGTCCTATTTCGAACAAATACGGAACATGGAGTGTCTCTGATGATAGGAGGCCCGCTTTGCTCATCCTCGATCCTTCCGCGATCCTCGCACTCGCGGCGCTAGTCACCGCCGCATCGACCATGATTTGGGCGATACGCCGCAAACCGTAAATATCTGCCCGTTCGTAAGTTCGGTGGCGGTACCGCAATTGCAAAAGGAAGACGGCGTCCGCATGTGAGTTCCCAAGGCCTCATCGACCACGGTGGGTCTTGAGGAAAGCTGGTGCGCGCGTCATGGCGTTCGGAGGCAGGGGTCGCGAACTGCCGCTACGGAACCGCCTCGTGTGCCTTCTGGTCCGCTTGGCGGTTCTAAGTTTACTGAAGCACTATCCCGGCGGTGCGCGGGTTGTCATGGTCGATCTCAGTCGGTTTTCGGAATCGTCGCCGTATGGACATCACGGCCGCCGTCAGCGGTTCGCGCGCAAACGATTCGAGACCTCGCCAGCCAAGACTCTCTCCGCGGACCGAATATTATCGGCGAGATCCTCTAGTTGACGCGCCATGTTAAGGTCGCCGCTCGCCTTGAATCGCTCAGCTAGCTCGATGAGTTGCTCGGCCCGCAGCCGAAGCACTCTCAATGCAGCTGTGGCGTCTGGTATGTGGTCAAGCATCGGAACCTCTCGGAATTTCCGAAGGCCGTATGGCGGCTAGCCAACCCAGCGCAATGCGAATTTGGAGGTAAGGGCTGACTCCATTTTGCTTTCGATTTGCATCAGGTCAGGTGCCGACCCGGATTTTGCCGGAAGCTATGACCTTTCCCATGGCCTGGGGGCGGTTAAAGATGCTTCGAAGCTGCCACGCCAAGAGAATGGACAACGTTCACCACACAATCAATTCAGGCTGCACACGCTCTGGGGTGGCGTTGAATGTTCCAGGTCTCAAGTTCGTCGTATGTAAGAGGGATCAAGAATTCGAGACCGGCTTCGTCTTCGGCTGTCCAGCGGACGACTGCCTTCTTGCTCGGCATCCCCGTAATTTGGACAGAGAGCTTCTGGCCAACCTTGAAGGCTGATGATCTAATCCTGAATCCCTTGGTTGAGACATTCAAAACAAGGTTTCGAGTCGTCGTGATATCATCGCCGATGTCGACGGGGCAGTCGATCGGAAGCCGGGGAGCACGGCTGAGCTCCTCCACAGCCGAACCGACAAGAATTGTGTTCACGTCGATTGGATGATCGAATTTGATTCCAAGACGACCGCCTGCGGACCAGACAACCTTGCCTGCAATCATCGCATGCTCGGTAAATCCTAGGCGCACCGGATCACCCTCGCTCAGATTTGCGGAGGTTTCGGTCATCACTCCTTCGGACGACAGATCCTTGACCATACAGAAACCGGAATACTTCGCGGTCTCGATGATCGCGGGCCGGTAGACGCTTCGACTACGGGCGAATGCTCGACGATCTCTTTCTTGACAGGTCACACGTGTGCTCCTTAAGCGATCCGGCGCTCACCAGCCTTCATCCTAAATAATCTTCGGGCGGAGACGTACCGTAAGCGACCCTTGCTGTCGCAGTCTTGGCCCTCCGATGCTCAAATGGTCCTAAAATCATAAGGTTAATGGCAGTCTTCCTTGCTTCGGTCTTCTGATCGAGTCAGTCAGACGACGGTCCCGTTGGGGTCGCTCGGCATGCACGCATGCACGCATGCACACGACGACTTTGTCTAAGGATTTCGGCGTTCAGAGGCTCTGCAGCTTTCGACCAATCTCCGTCTGTCTGCGGTGCAGGTTGGGTAAGCGGCGGACGTCGGCTTCTAGCCACATCTGCCGTTCAACACGTCGCCACGGAACGGCCGAAAAGCCCAAACCTAGTCATACAAAGCCGATCAAATTTCCTTTCCTGGTGTCAAGCGAACAACAGGCAATCGCAATGACCGGGACGAAGGCTCAGAACTGACCCATTGGCGTGGCAGCCAGAACATCCGCTATCGCCACCTGTGCCTCCGAGAACTGCACCGCGGATCGTCCGACCCGACGATAAATGCGGCACTCCGTTAAAGGGCGACGGACGGGCGGGAGCTTTGTTCAGGCGCGAACGACCTACAAAGCCGCTTAATTTTACCCTGCATCTGAGAAAATCGAATGTTTGCAGGGTAAATCATGCAGCGTCGCGCTCTACCCTGCATTATGGGAATTTCCGATTTAGCAGGGTAAACCACGAACTTTCAGACATTCTCGGACGAGCAGGCGAGGGTGATCGTCAATCTCGACCAAGCCTATCAGGTTTGTATGGACTCGTCGCGGACCTTGAACGACATGCCTTTTGATCTACGGATAAAGGAGGTGTCGGGTAGAGAGTACCTGTACGAGATCACTGATCGCCATGGTAACATGAGAGCATGAGACCGCTTGATGAAGGCAAGCAGACCGATTTTGACCAGTGCAAAGCAGAAAAGTCGGAGCTCAAGGATCGCAGGCAGGGAAGGGCGCTCCTCAATGCAGTTTGGCTGACCATGCGCCATTACCCGCTTAATGATGCATTCTATGAGGAATTGCCCGCAGATTTGCGGCCGCATTACGAGGCTAGGGAGAAGCAGTAGCCAGAATGCTCATGACCGCCGGCCTCGTCGGCGGTCGCACAGCCGGCGATCGTCAAACCGCGCAAATTCGGTTTCATTAAGAGGGTTGTCGTCCGCAAAGCTATCCCGAGACAACTTCCAATCGACTACGTCCCGGCGAAAGCTCCTCCACAAGAATCTTCACAGGAATACGCTCTTTCAAATCCTCGACATGGCTGATGACACCGACGCGGCGCCCGGTCGCGTGCAGGTTTTCAAGGACTGATAATGCTTGCCCAAGGCTCGAAGGATCCAGCGACCCGAATCCCTCATCGATAAAAAGGCTCTCGATCCGGACACCGCGTCCGCTACTCATTTCCGCAAGCCCCAGCGCAAGGGCGAGACTGACGAGGAAACGCTCACCGCCCGACAGATTGTGAAGGCCGCGAACCTGGCCTGCCAGATCATGATCGACGACCTGGATCACCATATCGCCGCCGCCGCCGCGCTGCAGGGCATAGCGTGGTTTGAGATCGGACAATCGCGCATTGGCGGCAACTAGGAGCCGGTCCAGTGTGAGCCCTTGCGCAAAACGGCGGAAGCGGTTGCCGTTCGCATCCCCGATCAGGCTGCCTAGCTTGAGCCAGGGTTCAGCCTCTTTTTGCCAGGCGGCGTGCCGGGCGCGCAGCGCTGCGGTGCGGCTGCGCAGACTATCGTCGCTGGCGATCTTGCCGTCGATTTCGCTTTTGCGTTCTTCCGCGGCACGACGCTCGGAATTGGCCTCCTGAAGGGCTTCGATCAGAGCATCCCCCAGGAGGGCAGGGCGGTCGCTTGCCTCGTGCCGCGCCAGATCGCCCCGGCGCCCTTGCAATCTAGCCTGCGCGGCCGTGACATCATCCGAGAGAGCCTGAAGCGCCAGCTCCTCCGCTTCCCGGTCGCTTTCGTTCGCGGCGGCAGATTCAATCTCTATGGCGGTCAGCCCGCTGCGTGCCAACGCAGCGGAGAAGTCGGTGGAGTGCTGCTCGGCAATATTGCTGAGCCGGGCGGCTTCGTCACGAGTGACCTCCACTGCCGACTTGGCCGAGGCCTGTGCCGTTTGCACCACGCCCAGCTTCTGACGAGCCGTATCCCGATCATTAGTAGCGGCGGATACGCGATTTTGCAGATCGCTTTCCACCTCGACAACCGCTTTGCCCGAAAGCAAAGGTGCGCGCTCCTCCTCAAGCGCCCGCTTGTTCGCGATGACGGTGTCGCTTTCGCGTTTCTGACTATCCTGCCGCGTGCGCGCCACATTCAGCGCAGTCTGCGCCTCTTCGCGCGATGCACGAAGGCGAGGGAGGGCGCTCGCGGCGCTCTCATGTGCAGCCTGAGCGTCATCCCACGCTGTAATCTGACCCTCCAGCCAGCTTTGCGCATCGCCCAGATGTTGCCAGCCTGCTTCCATGCCGGGCAGGATGTTCAACCTTCGATCCAAGTCTTCATCGATGCGCGCGAGCGCTGCCCTGTTCTGCGTTTCGCGCCCTGTCAGCGTAACGACGCGAGCACTAATGGCATGAAGGATCCTTTCCGCATCCTCCGCAACTGCACGGGCCGTTTCCAGCGCGCCCAATGCGGCTTGCTCCTTGCTGCGCGTCTGCTCCACGGCCTGCTGCAATCGCCTACCATCTTCCAATTGCTCCGAAACATTCTTTGTCTGGGATGCAACCAGCGCGTGCAAGTCGCCGTGCTCAGGCTCTATCCCGCAAGCGAGCGTGGCGTTGGCCAGCTGTTCCCATGCCTCGTCGCGTACCTTGCCGAGCCTGGCAAGCCGTTCGCTATATTGCGTCACATCGGTCGCCAGCTGCGCGGCCTGGCTCTCAAGAGCGGTGATTTCGTTTTCGAGCGCGGCGTCGCGCCGCTCCATGTCCTTGAGTTTTGCCTCCAGTGCGTCGGCATGGCCTATGGCTTCGGAGACAGGCGCATTTAAAAGCGCTGTCAACGCATCGGCTTCATGTTCGCTCGATCCGCATACGGGGCAGGGCTCTCCAGGCACCAGCGTATCGCGCAAACGCGCGGCGGCGGCATTGCCTGCCAGCGATACCCGATCAGCCGTGCTGCGCGCGCCCCTAACCTCGGCTGTAAATGTAGGCAGGCGTTCGGCCAGCATGGTCCTTTCGTCGCGCGTATCGGCCAGTTTCTGCGCGGTTTGTTTTTGCCGGTTGCGGCGTTCGTCCAGCGCCTGACTGGCCTCCGCCAGCTGGTTTGCAGCGCTCTCCATCCCCCGAATGGCGGCGGGAATGACCGACAGGAGCCCACCGCGCTCGCGCAGCTCCTCAAGATGCTGCTCATTCGGTGCTGCCGCTTCAGCTGCTGCCAGGGCATGGCGGGCTGTGCTCAGCGCTTCTTGCGCGGCGCTGCGTGCATCGGCGGCTTGCTTCGCACGCGTCTCATTCTGCTCAAGTTCGCTGCGCGCGTTAGCAAGTTCGGACCCGCTGCGCGCCAGCTGCTCAGTCAATTCTCGATGTTCTGCCAGATCCGCCCGGATTGCATCGCCTTCTCGCGCCAGACTGCGCAGCGCTTCGTGCTCGGCGATCCACTGAGTGCGGTCAGCCAGTTCGGCTTCGCAGGCCGCGAAAGCTGTATCGGCCGCGGCGAAATTCTGCTCCGCGTCCTCCAGATCCTTGGCCAGCGCGCGGCTGCGTTCATCGCTCTCGGCTACGCGGCGGGTGAGATCGGCGATCCGCTCATCCAGCGTCCGAGCCGTGGCGATTTCCGGTCGGATTGCGTCGACTTCGGCCTGTACCTGCGTCAAAACGGTTGTCGCCGTGCCTTCAGCTGTGACCGCAGCCTCCAGGGCAAGCGATTGTTTCGCAAGCCTGGCCTCTGCAATTCCGATCCGTTCCTTCGCCTCTCGTGCCTGGAGCGCCGCCTGCTGCATGGCGCGCCAGGATGGCACCAGCTGGGCTGCGCGCTTCGCTGCCGCCAGGGCAGCTCGCCGCGGTTCAGCGTGGTCCTGTGCTTCTTGCGCGGCCGCGACGGCCTGCTCGGCATCCCGCACGGCGCCTGCCAGCTGCGTGCCGGTCTGCTCCCAGCGCTGTGCTTCCTGCAAAGTCTCCAGCGCCTGTTGCGCGGTCGATAATGCGTGGGCGGCCTCGGCGGCGTCGGCTTCGAGCTCGGCGCGTTCCACATCGTTAAGCCCATTGAGTGCGCGGATCTGCTCGAGGATGCCGCGCTCCTCCAGCTTCAACTCATTGGCCTTCTGGCCCGCAAGCCGCCCCACGCGGCTGTAGATGTCGGTTCCCGTCAGCGTCTCCAGCAGTTCGGCCCGCTCGGGGTCATTGGCGTTGAGGAATTTCTCGAACTCGCCTTGCGCCAGCACGACAGCGCGCCCGAACTGGTCGGGGGTAAGTCCGATCAACTTCTCGATCTTGTCTTTGATGATCGTGAGCTTGTCAGGACCGCCTTCGCCGCTCTCGAGATTGATGAGCGAGCGCTCGCGCTGCTTCAGCGTCCCCGTTCGGGCGCGTTCCACCGACCAGCGCGCCCGCCAGCGCGTTCCGCGCACTTCGAAGTCAGCCTCGGCAAAACAGGAATTGGCGCCGTGCCGCATGATGGCGCGCACGTCATTGGCCGACAGCTCGTCGCCCGTGCCGGTAATCTTCGAACCCGAACTGGTCGGCCCAAGCCGGGCCATCGTGTCAAACAGCGCTAGACCCATCGCGTCGAGCAGGGTGGATTTCCCTGCACCGGTTGGACCGGTAATGGCAAAGATCCCGGCACTTTCCAGCGGCTCGGCCGTGAAATCGACGTCGAAGGGGGCTTCAAGGCTGGCGAGATTCTCGCCGCGGATGGCCAATATACGCATCAGGCGTCCTCCTGCCGGGCCGCATCGACCAGTTCGGCAAAGGCAGACAGAAGCTCAGCGCCGGGATCGCCATGCCCCTGGTCGCGGTGGAGAGCAGAGAAAATCTCGGCAGGTTCCAACTCCTCGATCTGTTTGCCGTCCCACGGAGAGGGTTCGGTAGACTGAAGTATGGGCTTAGGAATGATACGAGTTAGTCGCACCGGCAGGTCGCGGATCGCCTCGTTTATTGTATGAGCAACAAAGGGGGCTGGTCCATCGATAGCTACGGTGATCTCGAGAAATGGTCGGAAATCGAGCGGCGTATCGGGATCGAGCCGTGCGGACAACGTGCGTAGTTCCTCCAGCACTTCGCTGAGCGGAGCGCTGCCGCGATCGGGAACGGCGATAAACGGGGCAGGGCGGGGTATCGGTTCAAGCTCAACCTCTGCCGCACCTTCTGCGATGCGAACCACGGCGATGGAATGGCGGTAGTCACGCTCGGTAGCAGAAAAGGGGAAGGGCGAACCCGAATAGCGGATAGGGCAGGGGCCCTTGATCTGCTGCGGGCGGTGCAAATGGCCCAAGGCGACATAGGCGCAGCGATCATCGAAAAGGCTCGAAGCTTGTGCTTCCTCGCCGCCGACCAGAATATTGCGTTCCGATCGTTCGGAAATCTCGCCGCCGGCGACGTGCAAATGACCCATGACGATCAGCGGCAGACCGTCAGCGCGGCGGCAGCCTTCTTCAATGATGGCAGAATAGAGCCCGGACAGGCCCGCCGCTCCATAATCGCCGGGGCGGCAGAACGGCACGGCTGCCACAAGGGCAGAAGGGTCTCCGTTTGAGGCTGCTATCCGCGCGAAAAGACGGTCGTGATCCACGTCGCCCTCGCGGCGCGGAAGATTGCCGACAAGGTGGAGGCGCTGGCTGTCCACAAGCGCGCCGGGCAGGTCGACGCGGGCCGCACTGTCGTGATTTCCGCCGGTGATGACAATCTGCAGATCTGGCATCCGTGCCATCGCATCGCGCAGGAAGCGGAACAGGCGCTGGATCGCCGCGGTGGGCGGATTGGCCACGTCATAGATATCGCCTGCGATCAGCAGGCAATCGGCGCCCAACGCCTCGAGCCGGTCGAGCAGCCAGGCAAGAAACGCGTCATGCTCCGCTTCGCGCGGATGGGCGTGGAGTTCGTGGCCGAGGTGCCAGTCTGAAGTGTGAACGATCGTTAGCGGTGTGGTCATTCCTGTCCTTTCGCCGCTCCGTGTAGGATTGCAAAACGACAAAACCGGTCATGTCCGCCGCTATGATGAATTTTCCACGAACTTATGCGGTAACGAGAGCATGTTCCCCCTTAAGCTGCGGGAATTTGGGCCTACCCCTTGGGATGTGCTGGAAATCGTACGCCTTTTGGCGCAATTTCCGGTCGCAAGGGGGAGTTGGAATTGCCGCAGACCTATCCGGCGGGACACCCGCTGCACGCCGCCAGTCTCAAGACAAAGCAGCGCGAACTCCGCGCCGGTTTTGCCGAGCCGTTGACGCTTCGCGTCCATCGCGCGCTTAGTTGGCTTCTGCGTGCCGAAAATGAAAACGACGATCAGGACGTACGCTTCATCTTGCTATGGATCGGCTTCAATGCTGCCTATGCAGGCAATCTCGACGAGGCGCGCGAGCGCGACCATCTGCGCAACTTCTTCGAGACGATGGTGAGGCTCGATGGACAGAGCCGCATCTACAACATGGTGTGGCAGCGTTTCAGCCAGGAAATCCGCGTGCTGCTGGACAATAAGTACGTGTTCGCGCCGTTCTGGTCTTATCACAACGGTGCCGATGAGCATGCCGATTGGGCGGAGAAACTCGACCGTGCCTACCATAGTAGCCGACATGCGCTGGAGGCGCAGGACACGCCGCGCATTCTCTCCATCGTGTTCGATCGGCTCTATGTGCTGCGCAACCAGCTAGTGCATGGCGGAGCCACCTGGAACAGCAGCGTCAATCGCGATCAGGTACGCGACGGGGCAGCGATCCTGGGCTGCCTGCTGCCGGTCTTCATTGATCTGATGATGGACAATTCAGGCCACGACTGGGCGATGCCGCATTATCCGGTGGTGGACTAAGGGAAGACCTAGAATGCCTCGGAACGAAGGGGAGCGGCTCAGCCGCATGGGGCGCTTCGCGGACATGTTCCGCCGCGACGAATTCGAGTTTTCGGAGGAGAGCGCAGCGACCTTTTCACCGGCAGGTCTGCTGATGTTGCCTATGGCCAATCTGTCGCCAGGTGCGACGGCATTTGTACAAACCTGCTATGACGATAATTGGATCAGGCCGGATATTGACTGGCCGAAATGGATAGAGGGCGACGAGGCTGAAAGTCTGCTCAGCAACCCGGCCTTGATCGCGAGGTCTTCGATCGATCAGCTCGAGCATATCCTGACTGCGCTTGTTCGCAGAGACCGGTTTAACGATGGCGCGCTCGATCATGCTTATCGGCAAGGCATACTGACCGCGGCGGTTGTGCGTTGCGCCCAACTGGCGGTCGAGCAGAGCTGAAGCCAAAGCTCATCTTGCCAAATATTGCCAAACCGCTCATATTCCGCACTATGGGAACGATGAACATCTCTCTACCCGATCAGCTGCGTGACTGGGTCGATGGTCAGGTCCAGGCGCGTGGCTATGGCAATACCAGCGAATATGTCCGCGAGCTGATCCGCAGGGACCGCGAACGCGAACGGCTGCGCGGGTTACTGCTCGATGGTGCGCAGTCACCGGTTGGGCCGGTCGCGGACGAAGCTTTCTTCGACGATTTGCGCGTCCGCGCATCCTGACAAATGGCGACGCGTCGTGTCGTCCTGCGCGAAGCGGCGCGCGGCGATCTGGAACAGGCAACGGACTGGCTGATGAGTGAATCAGGGCGCGATACAGCGGTCGCTTTCATCGATGCTGTGCAGGACGCGAT
>JAPYSD010000553.1 GCA_029936705.1 Croceicoccus sp.
CCTGCAGGTTCTTCATCTCGACCTGCATGTAGGCGCCGCCCTTGCCGGGCTGGGTGTGCTGGATCTTGGCGACCTTCCAGATGCCGCCTTCGTATTCCAGGATGTTGCCGGGCCGGATGTCCACGCCGCTGATCTTCATATGCCGATTACCTGCCGATGGGGGCCGCCGGGGACCGAAAGGGTCGCGGGCGGGCCGATTGCGTTGATGAGAAAGAATTGAGCGCGCCCTTAGCCGCTGGTGGCTATCGGCACAAGCATTGGTCGCTGCCGCGCGTGCAGGCACTGGTCGCTGCGGGTGCGGGCCGCTAGGCTGCATCCCATGAGCAAGCAAGACGCCCCCAATGCCGATTTGGCAGAGCTGATCCGAACGATCCCCGACCATCCCAAGCCGGGCATCATGTTCCGCGACATATCGACGCTGATGTTGGACGGCGGCGCGTTCGCGGCGACCATCGACCGGCTGGCGGACCTGCTGTCAGGCGAGGACGGCGCCGGGCCGCCCGAACTGATCGCGGGGATCGAGGCGCGCGGCTTCGTCTTTGCCTCCGCCCTCGCCTACCGGCTGGGCTGCGGCGTGCTGATGCTGAGGAAGCGGGGCAAGCTGCCCGGCCCGCGCGTGTCGGTGGAATATGCGCTGGAATACGGCACCGACATGCTGGAAATGCACGACGACGCCTGCGGCCCCGGCGCATCGGTGGTGCTGGTTGACGACCTGATCGCGACGGGCGGCACCGCGCTGGCGGCGGTGGAACTGCTGGAAGGGCGCGGTTCGCATGTCAGCCAGGCTCTGTTCGTGATCGACCTGCCCGAACTGGGCGGCGCGCAAAGGCTGCGCGATGCAGGGTTTAGAACCGAGTCGCTGATCGCGTTCGGCGGCGAATGACCGGCGAAGCCCGGTCGTCAAGGTTGCACTAAGCGCAACCGCGCGTGCCGAGAATAGGGTTCTGATTCCCGCGCCAAGGGTCTAGGAAACGCGGCCATGTTCGAAGGACTCGACGCCCTGCTGCTGGCCCGCGCGCAATTCGCGTTCACCGTCAGCTTTCATTTCATCTTCCCCTCGTTCTCGATCGGGCTGGCCAGCTATCTCGCCGTACTCGAAGGAATGTGGCTGTGGACCGGGCGAGAGCGCTATCTCGACCTGTTCCGCTTCTGGCTCAAGATCTTCGCCATCGCCTTTGCGATGGGCGTCGTGTCGGGCATCGTGATGAGCTATCAGTTCGGTACCAACTGGTCGGTGTTCTCCGACAAGGCCGGACCGGTGATCGGCCCGCTGATGGCGTACGAGGTGCTGACCGCCTTCTTCCTCGAGGCGGGGTTCCTGGGCGTCGTGCTGTTCGGGATGGAGCGCGTCGGGCGCAAGCTGCATTTCGCGGCCACGCTGATGGTCGCGCTGGGCACGTTCATCAGCGCGTTCTGGATCCTGTCGGTCAACAGCTGGATGCACACCCCCGCCGGGTACGAGATGGGCGCCAACGGCCAGTTCATGCCGGGCGACAGCTGGCTGGCGATCATCTTCAACCCCAGCTTTCCCTATCGCTTGGTGCATACCGGGATCGCGGCCTATCTGACGACGGCGCTGGTCGTGGGCGGCGTGGGCGGCTGGCACCTGCTGAAGGACAGGACCAACAAGCAGGCGCGGACCATGTTCTCGATGGCGATGGGCATGGTGGTCGTGGTCGCGCCGATCCAGATCTTCGCGGGCGACATGCACGGGCTGAACACGCTGGAGCACCAGCCCGCCAAGGTCATGGCGATGGAAGGCCATTTCGAAAGCCATCCCGACGGCGCGCCGCTGATCCTGTTCGGCGTTCCCGACAGCAAGGACGAGACGGTGCACTACGCGGTCGAGATTCCCAAGCTGTCCTCGCTGATCCTGAAGCACGACATGAACGCGCCGCTGGCGGGCCTGGATACCGTGCCGCGCGAAAACCGCCCGCCGGTCGAGGTGGTGTTCTGGACCTTCCGCATCATGGTGGGGCTGGGTTTTGCAATGCTGGGCCTGGGCCTGTGGAGCCTGCTGGCCCGGGTAAAGGGCAGGCTGTTCGAATGGAGCTGGCTGCACCGCGCGGCGGTGCTGATGGGGCCTGCCGGGTTCGTCGCGGTCATCGCGGGCTGGTTCACGACCGAGGTCGGGCGGCAGCCCTACACGATCTATGGCCTGCTGCGGACCGAGGATTCGGCCAGCCCGCTGGCCGCCCCGGCGCTGGGCGCATCGCTGACCGCCTTCGTGCTGGTCTATTTCGCGGTGTTCGGCGTGGGCGTCTGGTACATCCTGCGCCTGATGTCGGCCACGCCGCACAGCCATGAACCGGCGATGCAGCGCGGCGACGACGGCCCGATCCGTACCGCCGGCGTCGCGCCCGGCATCGCGCAGGACGACCTGCCGGCCGAGACTCGCGACACCCCACCCATGGAAGAGGAGGGCGACTGATGGCCGTTTCCGTCGACCTGACCGTCATCTGGGCGTTCGTCATCGCCTTCGCCGTCTTCGCCTATGTGGTGATGGACGGGTTCGATTTAGGCATCGGCATATTG
>JAPYSD010000035.1 GCA_029936705.1 Croceicoccus sp.
GCGCAGCGCGGCGGCTCGGCGCGGCTATCCCGTCCGGCTCGTGTTCAACGACAACAAGGCCAGCCTGGTCTCGCAGGACTGATAGGCCGTGGACATATTGCCGGCCGTCTATCTGGCGGCGTTCAGCCTGCTCGCCCTTGCGGGTGCCTGGACTGACCTTCGCACGCATGTCATTTCGAACGGGCTGAACCTGGTCATCCTGGCCGTGGGCATCGTGCTGGTGCCGCTGGCCTTCGGGTGGATGGCGCTCGTCTGGGGGCTTGCCCATTTCGCGGCGGCTCTGCTGGTCGGGATCGCGCTGTTCGCGATCGGCGCGTGGGGCGGCGGCGATGCCAAGTTCTTTGCGGCCTGCGCCGTGTGGATCCCGATCCAGCATACGGCGGCCTATCTCGTCGGGCTTGGCATCGCGGGCCTGTTCCTGATCGTGGGCTGGCTGATCTGGGCGAAAGCGCGTGGCAAGGCGGTCTCGCGCAAGTCGCCGCTGCCCTATGGTGTCGCGATTGCGGTCGGCGGGATCTTCGCGGTCGTTTCGCTTCCTGCGCTGGGGATCTGGCCCGCCTGACGCGGGAACGGGCGCGGATTGCCCGCATTTGAACGGTGATGACGCCAGCATCCCGAAACCCGGCAAGGCGGCGGCAGACGCGCAGGCAGCGCGTGGCCGTGATCGCCGTCGTCGCCCTGCTGCACCTTGGTGCGATCTATGCGCTGCTGCGCGCCTTCGACATCGATGTCATTCCCGAATCGGCGCGGTCGATCATGGCGTTCGACGTCGATCTTCCGGCCGACCCGCCCCCGCCTCCTCCGCCGGAACCGGAGCCTGAGGGCGCCGCCGCACCTCCTGCCCCCAAGGCCGAGCCGATCCCCAAGGCCGCGCCGAAGCCCAAGCTGGCCGTAAAGCCCGATCCGCCGCTGCCACCCGCCCCGGCGAAGGGCAGCGAAACGCGCTCGGGCGCAGCGGAGGAAGGCGCGGGATCCGGCGGCGGCGGAGCGGGCACGGGGACGGGCAGCGGAGGCTCCGGCAGCGGGGCAGGCGCGGCGGTCGCCCAGCGGGCGGTCAAGATCGAGGGCGATATCGTCGACGCACGCGATTACCCACGCAGCGGCAGCCGCGCGCGTTCGGGCACGTCGGTAACGGTCTTCTATACGGTCGGTACTGACGGCATTCCGCGCGACTGCCGGATCACAAGGCCGAGCGGCGACCCTGAGGCGGACCGCATCACCTGCCGCCTGATCGAGCAGCGTTTCCGCTACCGTCCGGCGCTCGACCGCAATGGTAATCCCGTTCCGACGACGACCGGCTGGCGGCAGTCATTCTTGCTGAATGATTAGTTTTGTGCACCTGCGAAAAAGGTGATTTACCTCTAATTCGTTCCTTTGTGCCCATGATGAGGCAGGTTACGATGCGCCCAGTCGCCCGATTCTCGCGATGATTTTGCAATCGCGAAGGAACCTTAGGGTTCATGGGTGCATTGAGGAAGATGCCGCCTCAACGCCGGGGATACTAACAACATGGGTACTGGGACTTCGCAGGGACAGACGCCACGCCGATCCGGGAAAGCCGGGTTCGATTCGCCAAACGGTAGCGAAGTCATCCGGCTGTTTTCGGACGCCGCGAAACAGGCAGCCCGGCGCCGGGTCGCCCTGATCGGCACCTATGTCCCGCGCAAGTGCGGCATCGCCACCTTTACCGGCGACATCGTGGAGCAGTCCGCGAACTTCCATCCCGACATTCACTTCGACGTCTATGCGATGGCGGACCCGGCCAAGCCCGTCGACCACGGCGATATCGCTGGCGAGATCGTCCACGACGACCGCGGCGATTACGCACGCGCCGCGCGGCAGATCAACGAATCGGGTGTCGACGCCGTCTGGATCCAGCACGAATACGGCATCTATGGCGGCGACTGCGGCGAGATGATCCTCGACCTGGTCGACCGGGTCGCCGCTCCGCTGATCGTCACGCTGCATACCGTGTTGGCCCAACCGTCCGACAAGCAGCGCCGCATCGTGGAACGGCTGATCGACCGCGCTTCGCAGGTGATGGTGATGGCGCGTCATTCGCGCGACCTGCTGATGACGCTGTACAATGTCGGCGATGCGCGGATCACCGTGATCGAACATGGCGCGCCCGACCGTCCGTTCGGGCGGCAGGACGAATTCAAGCAAGCCATGGGGCTGAGCGGGCGGACGGTCATGACCAGTTTCGGCCTGATCGGCCCCGGCAAGGGTCTTGAGCACGTGATCCAGGCGCTGCCCGCAATCACCGAGCGGCATAGCGACTTTCTCTATCGCATCGTAGGGGCGACCCATCCCAACCTCGTCGCCGAGCAGGGTGAGAGTTACCGTGAGAATCTGCGGTCGCTGGCCGACGATCTCGGTGTCGCGGACCACGTCGAATGGGTCGATCGGTTCGTCGAGACCGAGGAATTGCTCGACCAGCTCGAGGCGAGCGACATCTATGTCACCGCCTATCCCAACCTGCAGCAATCGACATCGGGTACGCTGAGCTATGCGGTGGCGCTGGGCAAGGCGGTTATTTCGACCCCCTACTTGCACGCGGCGGAATTGCTGGCCGATGGCGTGGGCGAACTGATCGAACCATGTTCGAGCGAGGCCATCGCCGACGCGGTGAACCGCATGCTGGAAAATCCGGTCGGGTTGGAAGCGATCCAGCGCCGTGCCTATGCACGCGGGCGGGAGACGATCTGGCCGCGCTATGCCGATGCCGTGGCGCGGCTGATCGACACGGTCGCTGCCGATGCGCCGCGCCGCCGCGTGGCGGAACTGGAAACGCCGTCCGTCACCGGTTTCCTGGCCATGTGCGATGACACGGGCATGTTCCAGCATGCCATCGGCAGGGTGCCCGATCGTCGCCACGGCTATTGCCTGGACGACAATGCGCGCGCGCTGATGCTGGTCAGCCAGGCGGACGTGATCGACGGGGTGACGGCCGATCGGCTGACGTCGTCCTTCGCGGCGTTCATCAATCACGCATGGAACCCGGACGCCAACCGGTTCCGCAATTTCATGAACTTCGATCGCAGTTGGTGCGAGGATTGCGGCTCCGACGATGCGAATGGGCGGGCGCTCTGGGCGCTGGGCCACACTGCGCTGCATGGCCGAAGCGAGGATATTCGCTGGTGGGCCCGCGGATTGTTCGACGAAGCGCTCTCCATGATGGAAGAGATCGGCTCGCCGCGCGCCATCGCCTTTGCGACTCTGGGCGCGGTCTGCCGGGTCGAAGGTGAACCGGATCACGCGGGCGCTCTCGCGCTCATCCAGCGTAGCGGCGAACTGCTCCACCGGCTCTTGGCCGAATCGCGCCGTCCCGACTGGGCCTGGTTCGAGGCCGTGCTCGGCTATGACAATCCGCGCCTGTCGCAGGCGCTGATCGAAGCCGGACGCATCAACGGGAATGCCGAGTGGATAGAGGCCGGGCTGTCCAGCCTGCGCTGGATTGCCAGCATGCAGCTATCGGCGACCGGTGCATTCCGCCCCGTGGGATCCGACACGTTCAGCCATCCGCACGAGGCATTGCCCTTCGACCAGCAGCCGCTGGAAGCGCAAGCCGCGATCGAGGCATCGGTCAGCGCGTACCGCGTCGATCCTTCGCGCCGCTGGGCCGATCATGCGCGCACTGCCTATCGCTGGTTCTTTGGCGAGAACGATCGCGGCGCGGTTCTGGCGGACCTGCGGACCGGACAATGCCGGGACGGGATCACGCCGCGCGGACCCAATTGCAATTGCGGTGCAGAATCGATTTTGGCATTTCAACTTGCCTATCACGGCGTGGTAGCGCTGGCTCGTTCGCGTCAGGACGAGTCGGATTCCTCCGGTGCCGACCCGGACGATCAACCCTTGGCGCTTCGCGCGGGAGACATTCTTGAGAAAAGGCGACTACCCGAAAAGCCCGCTGCGAATTTCTGAAAGCAGGCTTCATGCAGATCATTCGCGCGTCGTATTACGCCCCTTTCACCTAGGCTGGCAGGCGCGCACCGCCGACGGCAACCGCGCCATGAAGCTGATCGAGGATATCGCAAGCCTGTCCGAGGAAGCGGTCGAGGCGGAGTATGCACATGTCTGCCACGATTTTCTCGAACGGCACTGGCAGACGGAGCAGATGTTCCTCGAACGCTATGCCGAGGTCGAGGAAACGCTGGGGTTGGATTCCGCGAACTATTCGGAACTGCGCAAGAAGCTGATCGGCAGCTATTTCTGCCACGAATATACCTATGCCGCGGCGGCGCTGATGAACCCGTCGATCGTCCCGCACCCGGACCAGAGCGGGATGAGCGAGGATGCCTGCCGGTTCGTCATGAGCCTGCGCGCCGTGGGCGAAGGTCACATCAGTTCGATCGCGTTTCGCGAAGGCATCATGGAAAGCGACGGATCGTTCCGCCTCTGGCCGCAGTCGAGCTTTGCCACCGCCGCCAATTCCGCCGACATTCCGGAAGATCCCGACGGGGCCGCCAAGGTCCACCGCCATCCTGAAAGCAGCCTGTCGAACACGGTGATCTTTCCCATCACCGAGCAGCAGGCGGGCGGGCTCGAGGATCTGCGACTGGTGCGCTTCGATCACGGCGACGGCGATTACGAATGGATCGGCACCTACACCGCCTATTCGGGCCGTTCGATCCGGTCGGAACTGCTGCGCACGCGCGACTTTCGCAGTTTCACGCTGGAACCGATCCTGGGCAAGGCCGGTCGGAACAAGGGCATGGCGCTGTTCCCGCAGAAGATCGGGGGTCGCTATGCCATGGTCGGGCGGCAGGACGGCAAGAACCTCTTCCTGATCTACTCGGACGATCTGGTTACCTGGGACGACGATGGCGCCAAGCTGATGGGCCCGAAATATCCCTGGGAATTCATCCAGATAGGCAATTGCGGCAGCCCCATCCTTACCGACGAGGGATGGTTGCTGTTTACCCATGGAGTCGGGGCCATGCGCAAATATTCGCTGGGATGTGCTCTGCTGGACCGCGACGACCCGTCAAAGGTATTGGCGCGCAGTCCCGCGCCCGTCCTGGCCGCCGAGGACGACGACCGGTCGGGCTATGTGCCGAACGTGGTATATACTTGCGGGGCCTTGAAACTCGGCGGCAGTTTGTTGATTCCATATGGGATATCGGACAGCGCAGTCGGCTTCGCCAGCTGTGCTGTCGAAGACCTGTTGGCGATGATGGAGTAACGCACCGCAATGGCAAAGATGGTTCCTGTCGTGCTGTGCGGTGGCAGCGGCACGCGGCTCTGGCCGCGATCGCGCAAAAGCTTTCCCAAGCCGTTCCTGCCGCTGATCGGCGATACGACGCTGTTCGAGGCGACGCTGCACCGCTGCGCCGCGGAAGGCAGCTTTCTTCCGCCCATCGTGGTGACGGGCGAGGGGCATCTGGCCCATGTCGACGACCAGCTGGGCGACCGCCCCGGCGCGGGCATCATCGTCGAGCCGACGGCCCGCAACACCGCGGCGGCGATCGCGATGGCCGCCTGCCGGCTTGAGCCGGACAGCGTGATGCTGGTCTGCCCGTCCGACCACCACATCGCCGATATCGACGCGTTCGAACGGGCTGCGTCGCAGGCCGCGGCATTGGCCGACGATGGCTGGCTGGTCGCCTTCGGCATCACCGCCACCGCGCCCGAGACGGGCTATGGCTATATCAAGCGGGGCGAACCGATCGGCCCCGGCGCCTACAAGGTCGAGCGCTTCGTCGAGAAGCCCGACATCGACAAGGCGCGCGAGTTCCTGGCCGATGGCGGCTACAGCTGGAACGGCGGGCTGTTCGCGTTCCGGGCCGGCCGCTTCATGGAAGAGCTGGAAACCCATCGCCCCTCGATCGCCGCCGCCGCGCGCAAGGCCGCCGAAATGGGACGGGAAGAGGGGCGCCGTTTCTATCCCGATGCCGACGCCTTTGCCGAGATCGAATCGGAATCGGTCGATTACGCGGTCATGGAAAACACCAGCCGCGCCGCCGTTGTACCCGCCAGTATGGGGTGGTCCGACATCGGCAGCTGGACCAGCCTGCGCGATGCGCTGCTTCGCGATGGCGAGGGCAATACCGTCAATGGCCGGGCCGAACTGGTCGATTGCCGCAACGTCTATGTCGAGACCGATGGCCCGCGCGTGTCGGTGATCGGGCTGGACGACGTGGTCGTGGTGGTCGATGGTGACGAGGTGCTGGTGACGACCGCCGCTGGCGCGCAAAAGGTCGGCAAGCTGCAGGGCGCTGCCCGGCAATAATGGTATCGTGCCGACATGGTGTCGGCGCAAATGATCGAGGTTGCGGCGATGGCTGTTCTGCCCACGCGTGAAGTCGAAAAGGTCTGGGGCCGGGATACGCTCCCCGCGCCTTTCTCCGCGCCCGAAGGCAAGCGCATCGGCGAGATCTGGTTCGAACCGCCGGAGCAGCTGGACCAGTTGCTGGTGAAGTACATCTTCACTTCGGAAAAGCTGTCGATCCAGACCCACCCCGATGACGACCAGGCCGAGGCGATGGGCAAGGGCCGCCAGGGCAAGTCGGAATGCTGGTACGTCATCGATGCCGATCCCGGCGCGACACTGGGCGTCGGTTTCGCCGAGCCGATCGGCGCGGACGCCATGCGTGCCGCGGCGCTGGACGGATCGATCGAGGACCTGATGGTCTGGCACGAGGTGAAGGCGGGCGACTTCTTCTATATTCCCGCGAACACGGTTCACGCGATCGGGGCAGGTGTCAGCCTGATCGAGGTGCAGCAGAACTCGGACATCACCTATCGGCTTTACGATTATGGCCGTCCGCGCGAACTTCACCTGGAAGATGGCATGGCCGTGGCCAAGGGCGAACCCTATGACGCGGCGCTGTCCCGCCATGTGCCGGATCGCGGCAGCATGCGGCTGGTGGACGGGCCGTTCTTCCTGCTCGACCGGCTTGACGGTCCGCCCGATGCGGCGACGATGGCGGACTATCCCGCCTCGCTGCTTGTCATCCCGCGCGACAAGGCCGTTACGGTCGCAGGCGAACAGGTCCAGCCCGGGCAATGCGCGCTGGCCGAAAGCATCCACTCGGTCGAGGTTCCGCAGTCCGGCTGCTGCCTGATCGCCCGCCCCGTCTGATCGGATCTTGTGCGGGGCGAAGCCCGGACTACATTCGCCGCATGATCGCGCAGACCATCCAGCTCGCCCTTGCACCCGTTTTCGTTCTGGTGGCGATCGGCAACATCCTCAACCTGCTGGCAGGGCGGCTTGGCAGGGTGGTCGACCGCGCGCGTTTTCTGCAGAGCAGGTACAAGGAAACCGAGGGGGCCGAGCATGACGAGGTCGTGCGCGAGATCCGTTCGGTCGATCAGCGGATCGCCATGATCAACCGCGCCATGCTGCTGCTGGTGCTATCGGCGCTGATGATCGGGCTGACGGTGCTGTCGATCTTCCTCACCACCTATTACTGGTCGCATCTCGGCTGGCTGGACGGGGTGTTCTTCCTGTTCGCGCTGACGCTGCTGATGATCGCGCTGGTCACTTTCCTGTCCGAGGCGCGGCTGGCATCCAGTACGCTGCGTATCCCGGCCCGCCTGCTGGAAAGCCACCGCGAGCTTTAGCGCCGCTTCAGCTCAGCAGCTTGCGGCCCTTGTCTTCCAGCGTGCCGCTGATCATTGGCTCGACGAAGCCCAGCGCGGGCGGCAGGTCGATTTCGAACACCACCTGCGTGTCTTCGACATCGACGTGACCCGTCAGTTCCTGGCCCATGGCGCGGATGACCATCAGCATGCGGTCGTCGCTCTGCCACGATGTTTCGATCTGGGCGAGACCGCCGGGGACGAAATCGCCCATGTCGTCACGCCGCGTGTCGAGACGGCGGCGCACTTCGGCACGGTCGAGCGAATGGGGTACGGCTACGCGCATCGTTCAGTTTCTTTCTTGCGGGGGGTTCAGCGCTTGCTGCGCGAAGGCAGCGGGCTCTTGTCGAAATCCAGCGGGACGCCCCCCTCATCTCTGGGGTTGTCACGGTCGGGGCGGGGCAGGGCGACATCCGGCGCGCCGGGCGGCGGCAGGGCGACATCCTGCGCCGATACCTCGCCCAGCGGCATGTCGGGCCCGCCATAACGGTAATCGAGATAACGGCTACGGGTCGCAAGCTCGTCCAGCGCACCTTCGGCCAGCTGGCGCGTGACGGTGTCGATCTCGCCGCTGATGCGCTGCAGTCCGTCCACCAGCTGTGCGTCCGGGGTGCCGCCTGCGCGCGCCTCGCTGCGCAGCTGCGACGGGATCGCGGTATAGCTGGCGACCATCTGCGGCAGGTGTTCGCCGACCAGCTTGCGCACTTCGACAGCGGCGGGCGTATTCTCGTCCAGCCCGGTCAGTTGCACGCCAAGCCCATCGAGCTGGCTGCCGATGTGATCGATCAGCCGGACCGCGGGCGCGGGCAGGGCGGGGCGCTGCGCTTCGAGCCACAGTTCAGTGCGGTTCACCGTCTGCTTCAGGTCGCCCTTCGTCAGGTCCTCGCGCCGGGGCATCTTGATGCGCGGATAGCGCAGGAACAGGAACGCGGCGACGATCATCAGCAGCACGGTGACAAACAGCCCCTCGAACCCCAGGGCCGAGACGAAGGCGCCGAATGCCATGGATGCGATCACGATGACAGCCAGTGCCATGGCCAGCCGCAGCAGCTTGCCGGTCAGGTGTTCGCGCTTGATCTTGGCCGACCCCTTGCCGATCGATCCGCCGTCCACACGCCGACCGCCCGCGCGCTGATGCGTCAGGCTGGACTTGGCCGAAGCCATGATCCGGTCCGAATCGTGGGTGCTGTCGGCCATGCGTGCCTCAGCCCTCGATGCTCAGAAGGTCGGACTGCTGGATGTTGGCGGCGGCGCGATTGGCGCCCTCGGCACGCGCGATATAGCCGCGCGACCGCTCCACCTCGTCCGACAGCGTGTCGACGGTCTGCTTCATCGAATCGAGCGCCTTCACCTTGAAATTGTCGATCGTGTCCATCGTGTCATAGATGTTCTGGAACGCGCGTTGCAGCGTCTCCAGCGGGATCGTGCTGGACGCCGCCTGTTCGTGGATCGTGCCTGTCTGCTGCTTCAGCAGCGTGCTGGTCGAATCGATGATCCCCGCCGTCGTGGTGTTGAGCGCGGTGATCTGGCCCAGCACCAGCTTCTGGTTGGTCATCGCCTGCGCGACGGTCACCGCAGTGCGCAGCGCCGAAACGGTGGTGGTGCTGGCGCGGTCGACGCCCTTCACCAGCTCGACATTGTTCTTCTTGACCAGGTCGAGCGCGAGATAGCCCTGCACCGACACCGCCATCTGGGTCAGCAGGTCCTGCGTGCGCTGGCGGGTGTAGAACAGCGCGGTTTCGCGGATCGCCTTGGCCTTGGCCGGGTCCGACACGTCAAGCTCGTTGGCGGCATTCTCAAGCTCGCGGTCGAGCGCCTTGGAGATGTGGATCATCTGCTCCAGATTGCCCATCGCTTCCCACAGCTTCGCCCGTTCGGTGTCGATCGCGGCATTGTCCATCAGCAGCTCGTCCTTGCCGCTGGCGAGGCGGGTCAGGATCGACTGGATATGGGTCTGCGCGCTCGAATAGCTGTCGAAATAGTTCTTCAGCTTGTTGCCGAACGGAATGATGCCCAGGATCTTGCGCGGGCCCGAAAGCTTGCCCTGACGGCCCGGGTCGAGTTCCTCGACCGTGCGGCGCAGTTCGGCCAGATCGGCGCCGACGCCCGTGTCCTGGTCCATCGCGCGCACCGGGCGGTCGAGGAAGCGGTTCGACTGTCCCGCCGCCGCCACGATCTCCTTGCGGCCCATGTTGGTCAGCTGGTCGACCTTCTTGCCGAATTCGGGTGAATTCGTATCGGCCGAGATCAGGTCCTCGACGAAGCTCTCGACCTTGGCTTCCAGCTTCGATTTCACCTCTTCGCTGACAGGCACCAGGCCCGCGGCCTTTTCCGGCTTCACGTCGGGGACGGGGCTGGGCGCCTCAAGCGAAAGCTCGTTCTCGGTGGCGGTTGCGGTGGGTACGGTCTGGTCTGCCATCGTCATCCTGAATGTTGTGCGGCGCCCTGCGGCATGCCGATTAGGGTAGTGTGTTAGCAGGGTAAGACAGTCGTTTCAAGAAACTGCAGCGACCGGACCCGCAATCAGCCGTCGTTGCCCAGCGCGCGCGTTAGGTCGGCCTGCCAGTTGTCGCTTTCGACATAATCCAGCAGAGAGCGGTTGATGCCCTCGCGCAGCGTGCTTCGCGGCGGCAGGGCGATGCCATACTCCTGCCTTCCATAGGTGCCCTGCAGCAGGCGGACGTCCTCTCCCATCCCTTGCGTGCGGGCATAGCGCAGCAGGGGATCGTCGTGAACGAAGGCATCGACATCGCCTTCCGACACGGCGTTCATGCCATCGCTCACTTCCTCGAAGCGGACATCGGCGGCGATGCCCTGTTCGGCCAGCCATTGTTCCGCCGCCGAACCGCCGATCACGCCCACGCGCTTGTCCCCCAGGTCCGACGGACCGGCGACGTCGCCGCCCAGCCGCCCCGCCGTCAGCGACGATGCCAGCATGCCGGTGAAGGTCGAGGTGATGATGAGCGCGGTGAACATCCAGACCAGCGCGACGACCTTGCCCGCCGGGCTGCGCGGCGCCTTGTCGCCATAGCCCACGGTGGTCATGGTGACGGCCGAAAACCAGAACCCCGAGCCCAGTCCGCGCACGTCGCGGGGAAACTCCTCATCGTTGTCGCGCCGTTCGGCCAGCCAGAACAGCAGGCCGACGAAGGCCAGCACCGCGATCAGGGGCAGGACCCCCATCAGGAAACCCATGCTGAAGAACCCGCCCAGCAGCGAAAGCCAGTCGGGCCCGCCGTCGCGCACGGCGATGCCGAAGCCGGTCGAGTAGAACGGATGGGTGAAGTCGACCTGTTGCTCGCGGTCCGCGGTGATGGTCAGCGCGCCGACGCTGGCGTCGTATTTGCCGGCGGGCAGGCCGTCTATCATATCGACAAGGTCGGCCTCGACGAAGCGATAGTCGTAGTCCTGCTTTTCGGCCACGTCGCGCCATAGCTCAATGGCAAGGCCCTCCCACTCGCCATCCGGGCCCTGCATCGCGAAGGGCGGGGCGTTGCGGGTGGCGATCACCATCGTTTCGCCGGGGGCAGGGGCAGGCGCGGGGTCCGCCCCGGCGCCCTGCTGCGCCCAGGCAGGCGCGGCGTTGAAGAGCGAAAGCATTGCCAAGAAGGCGAGGAGGCGGGCGAACGGGCGCTTCATCGTCATGCGCGCAAGCATGGCGGGGCCGGGGCCGAAAGGAAACCCCCTGCGGCCTTGCGCGCCCGTCCGGTGTTCATCGCCCGTTCGGAAGCGCGCGACCAATCTTGTGCAATCCCGCCTTCCGCGTCATACGACCGTCGGCTCGCGGGAGCCGATCAGTCAGTCCTTCCGGGATAGAGAACCAATGCTTCGCAAGACCATCATCACCGCCGCCGTGACCGCAACCCTGCTGACGCTGGGTGCGTGCAATACGGTCAAGGGCCTGGGCGAGGATATCAGCTCGGTCGGCCGCGCGGGCGAGGAAGCGATCAACTGATCGCCGCGACGCCCGCTGCGGATCAGCGGTACTCGTTCCAGCTTTTCGTCAGCATGACCGCGCAATTGATGATGCCGACCAGCGAATAGGTCTGCGGGTAATTGCCCCACAGCTCCAGACTGTGCGGGTCGATGTCCTCGCTCAGCATGCCGGCGCCGGTGCGGCGGTCCAGCATCGCCTCGAACAGGTTGCGCGCCTCCGCGCTGCGGCCGGTGTGGTGCAGCGCCTCGATCAGCCAGAACGTGCAGACGTTGAAGGCGGTGTGCGGCAGGCCGAAATCGTCCTCGCTGTCATAGCGCAGCATGTGATCGCCGCGTCGCAGCGCCTTTTCCAGCATGGCCAGCGTGGAATGGAACTTGGGATCGTCCTTCGCGATGAAGCGCAGGTCGAGCAGTTGCAGCAGGCTGGCATCGCGCTGGTCGCCGCCGAAGGTGGCCGCGATGGCGCCCGTCTTCTCGTTCCAGGCCGCCTTCAGGATCGCGTCCTGCACGCGGGCGGCGTGGCTCTTCCAGTATTCTTCCCGCTCCTGCAGTCCCAGCGCCTGCGCCGCATGGGCCAGCCGGTCCGCCGCTGCCCAGCACATCGCTGCGGAATAGGTGTGGATGTGGGTGGAATTGCGCAGTTCCCACAGGCCCGCATCGGGCGTCGACCAGACCTTCAGCGCGCGTTCGCCCACGCGCTCCAGCGATTGGAAATCCTCCAGCCCCGACATGCGCAGCAGCCGCTTGTCGGCAAACGCCTGTGCGGACGACAGGATGATCTGGCCATAGGCATCGTGCTGTACCTGCCGCCAGGCATCGTTGCCCACGCGCACCGGTCCCATGCCGCGATAGCCGGCGAGGCCGGCGGCTTCCCATTCCAGCAATTCGCCGTTGCCGCGCACGTCGTACAGCGGCTGGATATGGCCGCCCTGCGCATTGTCGACGATGTTGCGCAGATATTCGAGATAGCTTTCCAGCACGTCGAGCGCGCCGATCCGGTTCAGCGCCTGCACCGTGTAATAGGCGTCGCGGATCCAGCAGTAGCGGTAATCCCAGTTGCGGCCGGAATTGGCATGTTCGGGAATCGAGGTCGTCAGCGCCGCGACGATCGCGCCGGTATCTTCGTGCTGGCACAGCTTAAGGCCGATCGCGGCACGGATGACGGCGTCCTGCCATTCGAACGGAATGGCAAGCCCGCGGACCCAGTGCTGCCATTCGTCGGTGGTGCGTGCCAGCATGTCGCCGATGCCGGTGTCGATCGATTCGGAAAAACTCTCGTCCGGGCCGAAGAAGAAATGCAGGTCCTTTTCCAGGCGGAACGGGCTTTCCTGCTGCACCAGTCCGACCGGCGCATCGGTGGTCAGCCGCATCGCCATCGCGGGCATGCGGAAAGAGACGTGGCTGGAGCCGAAGCTGCGTTCGGGCGAAGTCTCGCCGTAATCGCACGCGGGGCGCAGCGCCATGCGCATGCGCGGCGATCCGGACACGGGGCGAACGATCCGCACGAAGGCGACGGGCCGGTACATGCGCCCGCGCCGCTTGAAGCGCGGACAGAAATCATAGACGTCGAACGCGTTGCCGTCGTCGTCGGCAAAGCTGGTCTTCAGGATCGGGGTGTTGCGCAGATAGGACTGCGCGACGACGCGTCCCCCTTCGAGCGAGACCGACCAGAAACCACGGTCCTCGGTCCCCGTCTTGCCGTGATCGACCAGCGAGCAGAACACCGGATCGCCATCGACCCGCGGCAGGCAGGCCCAGGTAAAGGTCCCCTCGGTATCGATCAGCGCCGAGCATTGGCAATTGCCGATCGGCCAGAGGTCGAGCGAGGCCGTCGCCCGCAGGGGCGCGGCCCTGGGCTGGGAAACGGCGGCGGTCACGTGATTCGCATCGTTCATCCGGGCGGTTTCTAACCGTCAGGAAGCTGGTGTGAAGGGCAAAGCTAGGGAATGTTGATCGCGGGCACCTCGACAGCGCGGAAAAACTTGCGCAATCACCTGTCATGACAGACACGCCAGCCGCCGTCCCCAGCCACGAAAGGGCCATCCGCAGAGGGGACAGTTTCACCGATCTTTTGCTGTCGTGGCGCCTGTGGTGGCGCCATTCGGTATGTGCCAGCGTCGACCAGGCCGACGTGATCGAACAGCGGCGCGAAGAGGCGGTGATTTCGGCGCGCTACCTGTTCATGCTGGCCATGTCGGCGGGCATCGCGGTGCTGGGGCTGCTGCTGTCCTCGCCAGCGGTGGTGATCGGCGCGATGCTGCTGTCGCCGCTGATGGGCCCGATCATCGGGCTGGGTTTCAGCCTGGCGACGGGCGATTTCGGCTGGCTGCGCAAGTCCGCCAAGGCGCTGGCGGTGGGAACCGTCATATCGATCGGCTTTACCGCGCTGATCGTGGCGCTGTCGCCGATCCAGACCGTGACCGAGGAGATCGCGGCGCGCACGCGGCCCAACCTGTTCGACCTGTTCGTCGCGCTGTTCTCGGCACTGGCGGGTGCCTATGCGATGATCCGTGGGCGCGAGGGAACCGTCGTCGGCGTTGCCATCGCCACCGCCCTGATGCCGCCGCTGGCGGTGGTGGGTTTCGGCCTCGCCACCTTCAACTGGACGGTCTTTTCGGGCGCGTTGCTGCTCTATGTCACCAACCTCATCACCATCGCGCTGACCGCGACGGTGATGGCGCGGCTTTACGGGTTCAGGACGAACCTGACCCACAACCAGACGCGGTTTCAGGACATCATCGTGATCGCGGCATTTCTGGGCCTGGCCGTGCCGCTTGGGCTGTCGCTGAACCAGATCCGCAAGGAAGCGCTGTTCACCCGGCAGGCAAATGCGGCGATTTCCGACAGTTTCGTCCCGAACGCGCGGGTTTCGTCGATCGACATCGATTTCGAGGGGCAGCCCGTCGGCGTCATCGCG
>JAPYSD010000554.1 GCA_029936705.1 Croceicoccus sp.
GCCAGCGTCTTGAGGCCGCGGCTGATCTCGGAAATCTCGTTCACGCGGTTGTCGCTGGCGCGGCCCGAACCCTGCAGCAGCTGCAGATAGTCGACCACGACCAGCCCGATATTGTGCCGCCGCTTCAGCCGCCGCGCACGCGCGCGCAGCGCGGCGATCGACAGGCCGGGCGAATCGTCGATGAACAAGGGCAGCTCGTTCAGCTCCTGACTTGCGCGCGAGAGCGCCTGGAAATCCTCGCGGCTGATCTTGCCCATGCGCAGGTTGTGCGAGCTGATGCCCGAATTCTCGGCCAGGATACGCGTGGCGAGCTGATCCGCGCTCATCTCGAGGCTGAACAGCGCGACCGAGGCGCCCACCGATTCCTCTTCGCTGATGCCGTCGGCCAGGTCGCGGCGCAGCCGGTTCGCGGTGTTGAACGCGATATTGGTGGCCAGCGACGACTTGCCCATGCCCGGACGCCCGGCGAGAATGATGAGGTCGGAATTATGCAGTCCGCCCGTCTTCTCGTTGATCGAGGAAAAGCCGGTGGTGGTGCCCGAGACATGGCCGCCCGAGTTCAGCGCCTGCTCGATCATCTTGATCGAGGTGCGGGTCGCATCGGCGAAGCTCTGCGTTTCGCTGCCGGTCGATGCGCCCTCGGCCACCTTGAACAGCGAGCTTTCGGCCCGCTCGATCTGCTGCATCGGCTCGACCGTTTCGGACGTGTCCATCGCGTCGGTCACCAGCTGCCGGCCCACCGACACCAGTTCGCGCAGCAGCGCAAGGTCGAACACCTGCTGCGCCAGTTCGCGGGGCGCCAGCAAGGCGTGCGGATCGGCGGTCAGCCGCGCAAGGTACGAGATCCCGCCCAGTTCCTTGAGCGCCTCGTCATCCTCGAAATAGGGCTTGAGCGTGACCGGGGTCACCACCGCCTTGCGGTCGATCAGCACCATCACGCGTTCGAAGATGCGCGCGTGCAGAGGTTCGAAGAAATGGTCCGGCGTCAGATTGACCGGCAGTTCTTCCAGCACCCGGTTGTCGATCAGCACCGCGCCCAGGAAGGCGGCCTCCGCCTCCACGTTCGAGGGGAGCGCACGCGCGGTAGCCTCGCGGTCGGCCAGCGAGATGGTGAGAGGGACGGGGTCGTACTGATTCATAGCGCAGCGTAATGCCTATCACGCCGGTTCGCATCAAGCGGTGCGTCGCAGCGATTTATCCACCCCCTGTGGGGAAGCGTGAAACCTGACGTGAAGCGCGGATTCTATTTCCGGGCCAGCTGGAAAACCGCGTGCTCGGCACGCAAATTGGCGGCGGCGGAACCGGTGACTCGCCCGCTTTTCAGGAACCAGCTGCGTTCGACCGCGATGCCCAGCCGCTGCACCAGCGCGCGAAAATCGTCGATGGTGACGTGGTGGATGTTGGGCGTGTCGTACCAGGTTTCGGGCAGCAGCCGCGTCACGGGCATGTGGCCGCCGAACATCAGGCTGGCGCGCACCCGCCAATGCGCGAAATTGGGAAAGGACACGAAGCCGCGCGGGGCGATGCGCAGCAATTGTTCGATCACCAGGTCGGGGCGGCGCGTGGTCTGCAGCGTCTGCGACAGGATCGCGACATCGACGCTGTCGTCGGGGTAGTACGATAAATCGCTGTCGGCATCGCCCTGCAGCACCGACAGGCCGCGCGCCACGCAGGTCGCGACATTGGCGGCGTCGATTTCCAGCCCGCGTGCATCGCAGCCGTCGCGGGCCAGCGCGGCCATCAGTTCCCCGTCGCCGCAGCCGACGTCGAGCACGCGGCTGCCCGGCGCGACATGGCGCGCGATCACGGCAAGATCGGGACGCAGCCCGGCCATCAGATGAAGCCCCCAATCACGCGGTCGAGCGCGGGCACGTCCAGCAGGAAGCTGTCATGCCCGAAAGGCGCGGACAGTTCGACGAAGCTGACCGGAGCGCCCGCCGCGTTCACCGCGTGGGCGATCCGCCGCGATTCGCTGGTGGGATAGAGCCAGTCGGTATCGAAGCTGACGAGGCACATGCGCGCTTTCAATCCCGCGAAAGCATGCGCAAGCCGCCCGCCATGTTCTTCCGCAAGGTCGAAATAATCCATCGCGCGCGTGATATAGAGATAGGAGTTCGCATCGAAGCGATCGGTGAACGACAGCCCTTGATACCGCAGATAGCTTTCCACCTGGAAATCGGCGTCGAAGCCGAAGGTCTTGGCCTCGCGGTCCTGCAGGCGGCGGCCGAATTTCTCGGTCAGCCCCTGCTCCGACAGATAGGTGATATGCGCCGCCATGCGCGCCACGGCGAGACCGGCTTCGGGGCCGACCTTGCGCGGATCGTCCACGGCCTCGGAGTAGTAATCGCCGCTTTTCCATTCGGGATCGGCCATGATCGCCTGCCGCCCGACTTCGTGAAACGCGATGTTCTGTGCGGAATGGCGCGCGGCCGATGCCAGCACCAGCGCCGCACCGAACCGGTCGGGCCAGTTCGCCGCCCAGCTGAGCACCTGCATCCCGCCCATCGATCCG
>JAPYSD010000555.1 GCA_029936705.1 Croceicoccus sp.
GGTCTCTCGCACCTATCGCATAGACATAGCGCAGAATTCATGGTGCGCCGATCATTGCGACAAGGCGCGCCCGATCCTGCATGCGACGGGCGAGCCCGCCGGGTCCGAAATACTTAGCCTCGCTATCGAGGAAGATGACCATCACGAATGGAACCTTCTCCTTATCGAGAATACGGGTGAGTTTGAGAGCGAGGGCGATTTGATGTGGATGGAGCATAAGGTCGCAAAGGATCCTATGACCAAGGGACCAATCTATCGATCCACGGTCCGAGGGTTCTGCACCCGCACACCCTTTACGCCCATCCCGGCAAGGGCTTTCGATGCATCTTGATCTGCACGATCAGAGCATAGTTGAAAGCGCCACAGAAAATTAACACGATGGCAGCATGAGCCGTCGCATACGAGGTCCGATACGCGGATGGACATACCGCGTATCCACCCCGACCTGCAGTGCTGTGCGGGAAGGGGATACAGGTCCGGGCACCTGAAGTCCCGGATAGCAGCACCGTCGACACCCATTAACCCGCCGCGACGAAAGAGCGGCCCTGGAACGTGGTCACCAGGCTTAGCGGATGTAGCTCAACGGTAGAGTCCCTGCCTTCCAAGCAGGTGGTTGCGAGTTCGAATCTCGTCGTCCGCGCCATTCGCGACGATCCGCGGATTTCTGCGAACTGCGCGTTTACCCAAACGGACAATTGAAGCGTCCCGGATTTTCCGGAGGCAGTTTCATTTGAGTCATGCAACCATATCGAGGGTCTCGTTGGCTGCATAGTAGTTGGCCTCGGCTTCGGCGGGCGGGATGTGCCCGATGGGGCCGAACAGGCGGTGGTGATTGAACCAATCGACCCAGCGCAGCGTTGCCATTTCCACTGCCGACACGCTGGGCCATGATCGCTGCCGCCAGATGACTTCCGCCTTGTAGAGGCCGTTGATCGTCTCGGCCAAGGCGTTGTCGTAACTGTCGCCGACGCTGCCGACCGACGGCACGAGGTTGGCCTCGGCCAGGCGCTGGGTGTAGTTCATTGCCAGATATTGAACGCCCCTGTCGCTGTGGTGGATCAGCCCGTTATCGGGGCCGGGCCTACGGGCATGGATTGCCTGTTCCAGAGCATCCAGCACGAAGTCGGCGGTAGCCGACGTGCTGACCTTCCAGCCCACGATGCGCCGGGCGTAGGCATCGATCACGAAGGCAACATAGACGAACCCGCCCCAGGTATGGACGTAGGTGAAGTCGACCACCCACAGCGCGTTGGGCCGGCTGACGCGGAACTCCCGGTTGACCTTGTCGAGCGGGCACGGCGCCTTCGGGTTGCTGATGGTCGTCACCGTCGTCTTGCCCCGCCGCACGCCTGCCAATCCCATGATGCGCATCAGCCGTTCCACGGTGCACTTGGCGACGGCGATGCCTTCGCGGCGTAGCTGGTGCCAGACCTTGCGCGAGCCATAGAGGCCGAAGCTGTTCTCGTGGACACGCTTGATGGCATCCTTGATCTCATCGTCGCGCCGGGCGCGGGCAGGCCGCTTGCCGGGATCGGCAAGGCGAGCAGCGTGCTCGTGGTAGGAGGACGGGGCGATCGCCAGTTCTCGGCAGATCGGCTCGATACCCAGGTCCTCACGATGGGCGTCAATGAACGCCATCATCATCTCTCGCGGCGGTCGAGCTCCGCCATCGCAAAATACGCCGATGCCTTGCGCAGGATCTCGTTGGCGCGGCGCAGCTCCTTGACCTCGCGCTCCAGTAGCTTGAGGCGTTCCCGGTCATTGGCTGCCTGCGCCGCTGGCCCCGCTCGTCGGCTCGCCTCCGCGCGGCACCAGCGGCGCAGCGTCTCGGTCGTGCAGCCAACCTTCCCGGCGATCGAGGTCATCGCCGCCCATTCCGATGGGTAGTCCCCTAGATGCTCATCGACCATCCGCACGGCGCGGTCGCGAAACTCAGGCGAAAACTTGTTCCTTGTAGCGTTCATCGTAGCTCCTTCTCACAAATAGGAGCCTCCGGAAAACCCGGGACGCTTCAAATAATGGGCACGTTCTGGCTGTGGTTGGGCTGAAAGCGGACTGCCCGGTCATGGTCTCCACATCGAAGACAAGCAGACCTCCGCTAATCATCAGGCGTGTGGTCGATATCAGACCCGTTCCAGCATCAGTCCCGTGCCCTGCCCAACGCCCACACACATGAAGGACAGCGCGTAGCGGCCACCGTTGCGCTGCAGTTCCTCCACCGCGGTCATGGTGATGCGCGCGCCCGACATGCCAAGCGGATGGCCAAAAGCGATGGCCCCGCCATTGGGATTGACCCGCGGATCGTCGCCCGCAATGCCCAGATCGCCCAGCACGGCCAATGCCTGGCTGGCGAACGCCTCGTTCAATTCGATCACATCCAGCTGATCGAGCGAAACGCCGGTCAGCTTGACCAGTCTGAGCGCCGCATCGACGGGGCCGATACCCATGACACGCGGGGCCACGCCCGCCGATGCCATGCCCAGCACGCGGGCGCGCGGGGTCAGGCCGTGGC
>JAPYSD010000036.1 GCA_029936705.1 Croceicoccus sp.
ACAGGCCATCCGGTGACGGGATCGCGAAGGCCCTGGACAATCGCCGTCTCGAGATTGCCATCGAGGGTAATGACGGGTAGAGACTTGTGCGGGGGACAGACGCGGCCGACGATCGTGGTCGCGAGATCGGCGCGTATGCGGTCGACAAGCTGGTCATGCTCCTGCGTGATCTGGATCGAGCGCGATATGCTGGCGAAGATCGGCATGAGGTGAGTGATCGCTATGCGGTCCTCGAGCAGAGCGCGAAGTATCCGCGTGATGGCAGCGAGTGAGAGCGGCTGCGGATAGATCGTCTCGACGAGACTGGCCGAATGGGCCTTGGTCGCCTCGATGAGTTCCAAGACCTCGTCGGGGCCAAGGAGATCGTGGGATCGTCCGCTGAGGATCTGATGGAGATGGGTAGCGACGACAGTGCCGGGATCGACGACCAGGAAGCCTTCTGCAGTTGCATGGTCTTTGCTTCCCTGATCGATCCAGATGGACGGACAATCGAAGCTTGGATCCCGGACCTCGTCCCCCCGGAGCCGATGCCTGGGGCTGGCCTCGCCGGTGTTGATGGCCAGAAGCTTCTCCGGCTGGACCGTCGCTTCACCGATCGAGACGCCGTTGAGCAGGATACGATAATCGTACGGCGACATCTCGAGCGCGTCGCGGATGCGAAACTGCGGCACGACGAAACCGAAGGTCTTCGAGAGCTGCTTGCGAACGCCCGTAATGCGAGCGATGAGCGGCGAGCCTTTCCGCTTGTCGACAAGCGGTACGAGACCATAGCCGAACTCAATAGTCACGAGGGTATGATCGGTGACGTCTTCGAGGTTGATCTTGTCGGGATCGACTTCCGGTTCCGGCTCGATGGTGAGCACAGGCCGGTTCGCATGCTTCTTCAGCGCGTGTGCCAGCCAGAAGGCCAGGCCGCCTGCGGGCAGAAAGATCATCTGGGGCATTGCGGGGATGAGGCCGATACCGGTCATCACGATTCCGACGGGAAGCCAGCTTCGATGATCGGCGAACTGCGAGCCGATTTGCCCGGCAAGATCGCGCTTGTCTGCGACGCGCGTAACGATGACGGCAGCTGCGATTGACAGGAGCAGCGAGGGAACCTGCGCGACGAGCGCATCTCCGATAGCAAGCTGAATATAGGTTTCGGCGGCTTCGCTGATGCTAAGACCGTGGGTGATCATGCCAAGGCAGAGGCCGGCGATGATATTGACCGCAAGGATTAGGATTGCGGCGATTGCGTCGCCCTTCACGAACTTGGAAGCGCCGTCCATGGATCCGTAAAAGTCGGCTTCGGTTGCGACTTCCTGGCGGCGAGCCTTGGCCTCGTCCGCAGATAGAATGCCAGCGGCAAGATCGGCGTCGATGGCCATCTGCTTGCCGGGCAAGGCGTCCAGCGTGAAACGCGCTGAGACTTCGGACACGCGCCCTGCGCCCTTGGTCACGACGATCATGTTGATGATCATCAGGATCAGGAAGACGAATATGCCGACGGCGAAATTGCCGCCGATCAGGAAGGCGCCGAAGGCTTCGATCACGGCGCCGGCCGCATGGCTCCCCTCATGGCCATGAACGAGGACGACACGGGTCGAGGCCACGTTCAGCGCGAGGCGCAGGAGCGTTGCGAACAGGAGCACAGACGGAAATGAGGAAAAATCCAGAGGCTTCTGCGCGTTCATGGCGGCCATGAGCACCGCGACCGAGAGCGCGATATTGAATACGAATGACAGGTCGAGGATGAACGCCGGAACAGGAACGATCATCAGCAGCATCAGCAGCAGAATGCCGCCTGGGAGGCCCATGGACGCGATATTGGTACGCATGTCCTTGGTCACAGGCCGAACCTTTCAAGCTTCGTGTAGGCGGCCTTGATTGCCGGAGGTGTCGAGGTTGAGCTGCCGAACATCGATTTGAGGCTGTCTGACATCGACGGCGAGCTTGACGCGTCTGGAGCAGCTGCGGCGCTCGGCGGAGCACGACGCGGCTGCGGTGTATGATAGCCCTGCCCGGCAAGGATGGTGGCTGTATCGAAACTTCCGGCATCGAAGCTGCCGTTGGCCTTCGCTGACGAAACCTTCGAGCTCATCAGGTTCCAGACGTCGCCGAGGGATTGAGGGTTGCCCGCCTTGTCGAGAAATATGGCGGGATTGGCGGCAGCGGCGGACGGAAGGAGATCGGCTGCGGAAGCGCCCGGATTTGTTTCAAGCGCGGTGATGAAACGAGCGGCGTCGCCGCTTCCAAGGAAGTGCGCCAGGTAGAGTTCGGTGTCGTCGGGCTGCCTTCCCAACGAACGCACCAGATTGTCGCGGTTGTCGCCGGCAAGCTCGCCAGCCATCAGTGATGATGCATCCGGGTTGAAGCGGAGCGCCATGATCTGGGGTGCCATCGACTGATCGATGATCTTCCCGCCCCTGACCGCAGAGCTGGCCCATCCGTAACCGTGCTTGGCTCCGTGGCGCTCGAGGGTGCTTAGCCAGGTGGCGTTGGTGAACTGGAAGAGACCGGCGGCGCTGGAAGTGGAAGCCTTGGCCGAGGGATTGAGTGAGGATTCAATCCGGGCCTGCGCCAGCAGGAAGTCGAAATTCGTTCCAGTCCTTGCTGCCGCGCGTGCGATACCATCGCGGACGGCGGCAGCATTGGAATTGACTGGTGTGATCGGCGTTCCGCCCATTGGTATTTCCCGTCAGAATGAATTCTGGGAATTACCAAGCAAGAGTTGTGCCAATTTTGTGCGTCACTCGCTCTTAGGCGTGAACGGCAGACAATTTGGGGCGTCCATACAGGCCGGAGGAGCCTGTAAGGGTCTTGATGCGCGCATCGATGTTGTTGGCGACAAGGTTGCGAATCTGCCGATTTGTCTCGTTCATGTCGCGTGCCGACAGGATCATGGCCTGGATTTCGTCATCGATGTCATCCGACGAAATTTTCTCGATGGCACCACAGACGGCGAGCTTGGTCTGGGCGGCAATGGTGATGTCATCGAGCTCCAGACCGGCAATTGCCTGCCGCTCTTTGTCCAAGACGGCAATCAACTGCCGGAGGGGTTCGCGCAGAGGGTGGGGGCGGCTCATTTATCGGTCCTCAATAGGAAGCCCGCAGCGATCATCGCATCCGCGATTTTCTGCGGGACAAGGGGATAGGTTCCGTCCTCGATCGCCTTCCTGATCTCTGCCACGCGGTCATGATTGATCGGCGGCTCTCCCGCGTCGAGGACGTTGGATGCAGCAGCGGCAATCTCGTTTCCACGGGCGGTTTCAGGCGTGCTGTTCGTCTCGCGATGTTCGCGCGTGATGCGCTGCTCGACTGCACTTGCGCCACGGAGAGGTCCAATGTCGAAATTCGGCATTTGAATGATCCCTTGCAGGTGTTCGAGAAGGAGAACGGACGGTTTACGAAAAGTTTAAGGGGCTATCGCAAATTTGGCGAGGATTGGCTCATTTAAGGGCCAGCGTGACTACACCGGGCTTGAGGATGCGAGCCCGAATTGGCTCTGCTCGGCGGCGTTCCTGGGTGGCGGGCCTTACGCTGATCCATTCACCGATGGCGCCGTCTTCCAAGGCTTCGCCGGGTCGGGACACGGAAAATCCTCCGCCAATGACCGCAATCGAGACAGCGTCGCCGCGCGAGATCGCGACGACGTTTGCCGGGGCGGCAGCGGGGGCGGCAAAATCTTGCCGGACCGGCACGTAGATTTTCCAGCCGCCGGCATCGGGGCACCGTGCGACCAGGGTGGTTTCCTTCTCGTTGTGCCAGCTGAAATCGGGGCTCGATGAGCATGCGGTAAGCCGCAGGCGCTTGTCGACTGGCTGGACCGCCCCGCCCTCTTCACCGACGGAAGCCCCGGTAAATTGGGCGATCAGGATGTCCAGTTGCTGGAGATCCTGAATTGGGGCGGCAGCGGCCGCCAGAAGGACAATGGGAAATAGCATCGATCGGCCTTTCGGTAGAAATGCCAATATCCATGCAAACAGCGTGCCAGAGGTGATAGCGTGGCGGTTATTCGCTGTAGGAGAAGACGATCCGGGGAGCGTCTGCTCCTGGAACCAGAGTCACTCGAGGCTCTTTGCCGGATTGAAGGAGAACGGTGGTAATGGCTTTCGCCTCCTCGAGCGTCTTTTCGAGATCGGCGGGATTATAGCCTATGCTAACGTCGACACTGGCGCCGGGACCAAGGTCCTGCTCGGTGATCCACTCTTCCAGTGGCGGAGCATCGGGTCCGGGCGCGTATATCGCTTGCGGAATTGCATCGACCGACATGCCTTCGATCTGCGCCGGCGGTTCCGGCGGCTGATCGGAGGCATGGGAGGCTGTCACGATGAAGAGGATCAGGGCAAGGTCCGCGAGCGTTATCGCCCAGCAGCTGGAAATGCCCGAAGCCTTAGTCATGCTGTCGCATCCTCCTCTTGAGGTGCGCGGTCGGGGTTGGTCGGTGTTGCCAAGGTAAATGCGCTGATTTTCTCCGAGGCATGAAGGGGAACGACGGCTTCCAAGCGCGGGCGGGATGCCTTGGCGTCTTCGAAGTGATCATGCGCCCAGCGCTGAAGCTCGGTCCGGGCTTGTTCCTCGTAGTCGCTTGCTCGCTTCACCGCTTCTGCAACAGGATGCAGGATCAGATGACTGAGAAGCAGCCCATAAAGCGTCGTGAGGACGGCCGCTGCAAGAGCGGCGTTCATACCTGCAGCAGAGTTGTCTGACGGGAGCTGGCTCAAGGCAATCAGAGTTCCGGCTAGGCCGAAAGTGGGGGCGTTCTCGGCAGCGTTGTGCAGCGTTGCGACAGCCTTGCGAGTTGCCGACAGGCGCTGCGCCTTATGGTAGTCGAGCCGCCTTTCAAAGGCCTCGATCGACCTGGCTTTGAGCATTCGCTGGGCGGCGTCGTCGAAGGCGAGATCGTCGAACTGGTGCGGCTGGAGGCGCAGCAATCCATCGGATTGCACGTCCTGGACAAGGCGTGCGAGCTCGGACCGAAGCGGTTCGGGGTCAAAATCCTTGCGGCCTCTGCGCCAGACCATCCGAGCCGTTACGACAAAGTCGTCGAGCCCTGCGCGCAGGATGGTGGCAAGGAAAGTCCCAGCTACCACTATGAGGGCCGACGCCGGATCGAGAAGGCTCAGCAGATCCATTTCCAATATTCTCCTTCACAGACGTAGAACGACCATGTGCAGGATTTTTCAGTCGGCGGCGGGCATTTGCCGGTAGGCGGCAGCGGATTGCCGGTTTTGCCGGTCTCGATTGCCGGTTCTGGGTGAATGGCGGCGAGAAACCGTCGCAATCACAAATTGGCACGAAGCTTGCTTAGTAAGGGCTGATGCATCTTACGAAGGGCCTGTTTCATGTCTGATAGTCTTTTTGGAATTCACGGGACTGCGCTGGAATTGCGCTCCCAGAGGATGGGCATGCTGTCCTCGAACATCGCGAACGCGGGAACCCCGGGCTACAAGGCGCGGGACATCGATTTTACTGCAGCGCTCGCGCGTAGCGAACGGGGATCGTCGCTCGAGGCGTCGATGAGGGCCGAGACGCTGTTTCGGCAGCCGGTTGTCGCATCGCTCGATGGCAACACGGTCGAACTGCAGACAGAGCAGCTCGAATTTTCGGAGAACGCGGTCGGGTACGCCGCCACTCTCGACTTTATCAGGGGCCGTGTCGAAACGGTTACCCGCGCGATCCGGGGTGAATGACGATGGACCGTCCTTACACCGTATTCGATATCGCGCAGCGCGGCATGTCCGCACAGATGGTGCGCATGAATGCCGCGGCATCGAACCTGGCCAACGCCGGTACCGTCGCCGCTTCCGAACAGGAAGCCTATCGCCCGCTGCGGCCCGTGTTTGCTCAGGACCTCGACAAGGCGACCGGCCTGTCGACGGTGAACGTACGTGAAGTGGTGCGCGAGAATACCGCGCCGACCCAGCGTTACGATCCCGGCCACCCCCTCGCCGATGCCAATGGCAATGTCTGGATCTCCCCTGTCGATGAGAATGCGGAGATGGTCGAGATGCTCGAAGGCTCTCGCCAGTATCAGAACATCGTCGAGGCGCTCACCACCACTAAGCAGCTGATGCTCGATACCTTGAGGCTGAAATGACGATGACAAACTCGATCAATCCGGCGGCGCCCAGCGTCGTCCCGAAGTCCGCTCCGTCGGGCATGGCCGCCCTTGATGGGGGCGACTTCATGAAGCTCATGACCGTTCAGCTTCAGAATCAGGACCCGTTCGATCCGGTCGATAACACCGAGATGCTCGCGCAAATGGCGCAGTTCACTCAGCTGGCGAATTCGAGCGAGATGGCCAGCACTCTCGAGCAGATCCGCGACAGGCTGGACCTGATCGCGTCCCAGTCTTCCACCGCTACGACCCAGGAGTAAATCGCAATGTCCTTCTATACCTCGCTGAGCGGCCTGCGGAATGCGCAGTCCGACATGGGCGTTGTGGCGCATAATATCGCCAACGCCGAAACCAACGGTTTCAAGAAATCTGACACCAATTTCGCTGACCTCATGGCGAGCTCGGCCAATTCCGATCCGCGCATGATGATCGGCATCGGCTCCGCTGTGGAATCGATCACGCAGGACTTCGACATGGGTCCGGTGGAACAGACAGGTTCGGCGCTCGACCTGGTCATCACCGGTGACGGGTTCTTCGCCACTTCGTCGATTGGCGATGGGTCCGTGCTCTATACGCGCAACGGCGGCTTCTCGCTGGATGGTGCCGGCAACATTCAGGACGGTCAGAACAATGTTCTGCAGATCTTCGCTCCTGGCGCCGATCCCGCAGTCGACGCTCCCGTCAATGCGGTTGTGCCGATGACGAACGCGGCAGGCTCCGAATATGCCGGTGTAACCGTCAACAAGGACGGCTCGATGGTCGTATCCTATGCCGATGGCAGCAGCGAGCCGCTCGGCAGGGTCGCGATCGCCAGCTTCGTTCAGCCCACCGGTCTTCGTCAGGAAGGTCAGACCAAGTGGAGTGCGACCGGCATTTCCGGGAACCCTGCATTCGGTGCACCGGGTACCGGGCGTTTCGGCGGCGTTCTCTCGGGCGCGATCGAGCGTTCGAACGTCGACCTGTCGGAAGAGCTGGTGAACCTGATCACGGCCCAGCGCTATTTCCAGGCGAACGCGAAGGCCATCGATACGGCCAGTCAGATCAGCCAGACCGTCATCAATCTGAGAACCTGATATGGACCGGCTGATCTATAGCGCGGTCTCGGGCATGAGCGCTTCGATGGTCCAGCAGCGGGCCATCGCAAGCAATATGGCGAATGCACAGACCTCGGGTTTCAAGGCGGAGATCCTGGATGCCCGGCCGGTTACGCTGAAAGGCGGGCCGGTCGAGCTGAGGGCGATGAACCGGACAGAGGTGCGCGGCGCGTCCATGACTGACGGGTCGGTAACTGAAACTGGCGGCCCGCTCGACATCGCGATGCAAGGCAATGTGATGCTTGCCGTCCAGTCGCTCGACGGCAGTGAAGTCTACACCCGGCGAGGCGACCTCTCGATTACGGCAATGGGTGTCCTGCAGACTGGTGACGGACTGCCGGTCATGGGCGCCGGCGGTCCGATAACGGTTCCGGTCGGCGGCGATATCGCCATCGCGCCAGATGGCGGCGTAATGCTTGCGGATCCTCAGGACCCTCAGGCGGCACCCGTCCAGATCGACCGCATCAAACTTGCGAACGCGGCTGGCACGGACATCGCGAAGGGCCTGGACGGGCAGTTTCGTGTTCGTGGTGGCGGAGTTTTGCCTGAAGACCTCGATGCCAAGGTGATCACCGGCTCGCTCGAGCAATCCAATGTCACGACTTCCGAGGTGCTGGTCGAGATGATCGAAGCCCAGCGCCTTTTCGACATTCGTACCAACGTCGTTTCGACCGCACGTGATCTCGATGAGAGCAGCGCGCGGCTGATGCGCATCGATCGCTGAAGGAAAGCTGATCCATGCCTAGTTCTGCACTCCATGTCGCCCGCACGGGACTCGAAGCTCAGGATGCGCGTATGCGCGTCACCGCGAACAACCTTGCCAATATCGGCACGACCGGCTTCAAGAAAGACCGGGCCAACTTCGCCACCCTCGCCTACCAGGCAGCGCGTGTCGCCGGTCAGCAAAGCTCGGTAAACACCCAGTATGCTGAAGGGCTGAATCTGGGCACCGGTGTCCAGGTTCAATCGACGAGCCGGATCGTGACGCAAGGCACGCTCAACTCGACGGATAACGCTCTCGACCTCGCTCTCGACGGCGATGGCTACTTCCAGGTCGAGATGCCCGACGGACAGATGGGCTACACGCGCGCCGGCAATTTCACGCGTTCTGCCGAAGGGATGATCGTGACGTCACAGGGTTATCCCGTGCAGCCTCAGATCAACATTCCCGAAGGCGCGACGTCGATCACGATTTCGACGGATGGAACGGTTTCGGCAATGGTCGACGGGGATGCGGCGCCGGTCGAGCTCGGCCAGCTTACGATCGCGAGTTTCGCCAACGCGGGCGGCCTGCAGCCGCTTTCGGGCAACTTCCTTCAGGAAACCGCCGGCAGTGGCCCGGTAATTCTTGGAATCGCCGGTGAAGAAGGACGCGGCAATGTCCAGCAGGGCATGCTGGAAGGTTCCAATGTGAACGTCGTGCAGGAGCTGGTCGACATGATCGAAACGCAGCGCGCTTACGAGATCAATTCGAAGATGATCTCGTCGGTGGACGAAATGCTGCGCAACGCGAACCAGACGCTCTAACGTCATGCGGGGGATCATCATCGCCGCGGCAATCAGCCTCGCTTGCGCCGGTACGGCGCAAGCGCAGGACGAAGATGCATTTTATGAGCCGGCGATGCCCTTGCCGCCTCCGCCTCCGGCGAACAACGGCGGCATCTTCCAGCCCTCGAACGGTTATACTGGCCTGTACGAGGGCACTCGCGCTCATCGAGTTGGCGACCTTGTGACGATCCTGCTCATCGAAAGGACGACCACCTCGAAGTCGGTGCAGTCCGAGACCGATCGAAGCGGAAGCGTGGCTCTGTTTCCGCCGTTGACGGGACCGTTCGCTTTTCTTTCGCCGAGTGACCTTAAAGCTTCCGGCAGAGGGTCGTTCAATGGAGAGGGCAGCGCGGGCCAGTCCAGTTCGCTGGCGACCTCGCTTGCCGTCACCATCGTCGATGTGCGTCCCAACGGGACCGCGCGAGTACAGGGGGAAAAGCGAATGCTGCTGAGCCAGGGTGATGAATGGGTCCGCTTTAGCGGCATCATTCGCCTGGCAGATGTCGATGCCGAGAACACGGTTCTCTCGAGCCGCGTAGCTGATGCCTATGTCGAGTATTCCGGCAAGGGCTCGCTGCAGCGTTCGAGCAGACCCGGTTGGCTCACTCGCTTCTTCTCAATCATCAGCCCGTTCTGAGGACCCCCCGATGCGACGTATCTTCACTCTTATCGCGATGGCACTGACCGTGATCAGCGGCATGACGGCCGTTCCGGCGCAAGCAGAGCGCGTGCGTGATCTCGGCCAGTTCCAAGGCGTGAGATCGAACCAGCTGACCGGCTACGGCATCGTCGTAGGTTTGCCGGGCACCGGTGACGACAATCTCGAATACGTGACCCAGGCCATGAAAGGCGTATCGGGCCGGATGGGACTGCAGCTTCCGCCGGGCGTTCAGCCAAGTCTGAAGAACGCTGCGGCGGTGATCGTGACCGCGGACCTCCCTGCCTTTGCGAAACCGGGTCAGCGTATCGATGTCACGGTCTCGACGATGGGCAAGGCGAAATCCTTGCGCGGCGGCGCGCTGATCTTGACGCCTCTCTACGGAGCGGACGGTCAGATCTACGCCATGGCCCAGGGCAATCTGGCCGTGGGCGGACTTGGCGTATCGGCCGCAGACGGTTCGCGGGTAACGGTGAATGTGCCGACCGTCGGCCGTATAGCTGATGGCGGCAGTGTCGAGCGTTCGGTTGGTACAGGTTTCGAAGATGCGGCGATCGTTCGCTACAACCTCTTCACGGCCGACTTCCTGACAGCCAACAGGGTTCGTGATGCGATCAACGGCATGCTGCCGGGGACCGCGTCGGTCGAGGATGGTGTGACGCTGGCGCTTCGTCTTCCGCCGGGCGCTGACCGGCGGGCCAGCTTGATGGCATCCATCGAGATGCTTGACGTGAACCCGGCTGAGACTGCGGCCAAGGTTGTAGTGAATTCGCGCACCGGCACCGTCGTGATCAATAGCGCCGTGCGTCTCTCGCCGGCCGCGATCAGCCACGGCACCCTGACAGTGCGCATTGATGAGAATCCGATGGTGGTGCAGCCTGGTCCGTTTTCGGATGGCCGGACGGCTTACGAGCCGAGCAGCGATATCTCGATCGAGCAGGAAGGCGGGCGTGTAGCCTTGTTCGAGCCGGGCGCGTCGCTGTCTGAAATCGTGGATGCGCTGAACCTCTTGGGGGTCGGTGCATCTGATCTCGTGGCGATCCTGGAAGCCCTGAAACAGGCGGGCGCGCTCAAAGCCGAGATGGTGATCTTGTGACGATGCATATCAAATCTGTTGCAGCTGGCCTGCCCTTGGCAGCTAAGACTGATGGAAGGGCTGGCCTGAAAGAGGCGGCCGAAGGATTCGAGGCGATCTTCCTTCGCCAGATGCTGGCCTCTGCTCGTCAGACGAATTTCGGGTCGGACCTGTTCGACAGCAGCGGTTCGGACACGTTTCGTCAGATGCGCGATGATGCGTTTGCCGAGATGGCTGCCGATCGCGGGGTGCTGGGTCTTTCCAAGATGATCGAGGCGCAGCTCGCGCGCCACATGCCGCAGGAGTAACCGCAGATGGCATCCGACCTCATTTCGATCGCCAAGAGCGGCACGAAGGCTGCGCGAGTGGCCCTCGACATCACCGCTCATAATATCGCGAATGCGTCGACCGACGGATATGTCCGCCGCTCAGCAAAGACCGAAGAGCTCGTCGCCCCCGGTCCGATCGGCAGCATCAACAACGTCAGCCTTTCCGGTGTTCGCGTTGGAGGGATCGTTCGCAATGCGGACCAGTTCCGGCTTTCCGAAGTGCGCCGCACAACGGCTGATGTCTCGCGCGCCGATGCCGAGGTAGGCGGGCTTCAGAAGATTGAAGCGGCAATTGAGAGCAGCGGGATCTATGACGGTATAGTCGGGTTCGAAAGCGCGCTGCAGCATCTGGCGGCTGATCCTGTCGATCCGGCGCTGCGGGCCGCCGCCATCGAAGCTGCGCGCGCAGTGGCGAGCAATTTCAACATTGCCGACAATGGCCTGAAGGCAGTTGGCGATGGGGTGCGCTTCGAAGCTGGTGAGGCCATCAGCAACGTCAATGTTCTCACGCAAGAAATTGCGAGGGTGAACGTGAAGATGACGCGTGCACCAGAAGGGTCGAGCGATCAGATTGCCCTCCTGGACCGCCGAGACCAGCTCTTGAAGGAACTGGCCGGCGAGGTCGGTATTTCGACAAGCGTCGATGCGAACAACATGGTCGAAGTGCGTATTGGCAGCGCCACCGGACCGGTTCTCGTTTCCCAAGGAACCGGGGCAACAATGTCCATGCTGCAGGGCGCGGACGGCACGATTTCATTCGAAGTTGATGGCGCTGCCGTATCGGTGGCGTCTGGCTCTTTGGCCGGGCATGAGCAGGCGCTGGATGAGGTGGCCGCCATGCAGGTGGACCTCGACAATCTCGCCATGGCAATGGCTGGTGCGGTGAATACGGCGCAGGCCAATGGCAGCGCGCTCGATGGAACCGCGGGCGTTGCGCTGTTTGCGGGTACGGGTGCGGGAAATCTCGCATTGGCCTTCGAAGATGGTGCTTTGCTGGCGACGGCGCCGGCAGGCGCGGTCGCTGGGAGCCGTGATCCGGGAAATCTCGATGCGATGTCGGCCGCGCTTGAAACAGACGGGATCGCTGCAGGCGCTGACAAGATCCTGTTCGACGTGTCAGCGACGGTCAAAGGCCGGACTGTCACCCGCGATACGCTGGCGCTGATTGCCGACAATGCGACGGTCGCGCTGCAAGCTCAGGCTGGCGTCGACCTGGACGCGGAGGCGGTGAACCTCGTCCGCTTCCAGCAGGCGTTTCAGGCGTCTGGCCGGGTCATGCAGGTTGCCAGTGACCTCTTCGACACAATTATCGGAATCAGGTGAGACCGGACATGATTATAGGAAACAGCACGCGCGCCTTCTATGAACGAGGGCTGCAGTCGATGACGAGAAACCGGGGCGATGTCGAAAAGCTGCAGCAGCAGCTTGCGACGGGCAACAGGCTCGAGCGCTCCTCTGATGACCCGATTGCCGCTTCGCGTTTGCGTTCGCTTTCTCGGATGGAACGGTTGGGCGAGGTCAACGAACTGAAGACAGGACGTGCCTCGGCAGACCTCAGTCTTGCTGATGTGGCCTTGCAGGATGTCTCTGACCTCTTGGTCCGGGTTCAGGAATTGACGGTTCAGGCGGGATCGGAATCGCTTGGCGACGAGCAGCGCAAGTCGATCGGCATCGAGGTGAACGAGATCTACAAGCAGCTGGTCTCGGTTGCCAACTCGAAGGACATGGGCGGTCACGCGCTCTTCGGCGGTGAAGCAACGACCGACGCCTATGCCTTGGATGGTGCCGGTAATCCGCTTTATATCGGCAATGGGACGGCGGGTCGCCTGGATCTCGGTGATGGCCAGATCGTGGATCGATCGCTGACCGGTCCGCAGGTTTTCGACTATGACGTCGGCGGCACGCCGATGAATATTCTCCAGGTGGTGAAGGACTTGGCGGTCGCGCTGGCTGGCGGCGCCGCCGATTCCGCGGCGGCCGCTCGCGACGCTCTCCCTGCGCTCTCAGCAGGGCTGGAGAATGTGACCAGCAATCAGACCGTTCTCGGGGCGCGGCTCGTCTGGATCGACTTCGTGACGGCTCGTCACGAGGAGCTGGGCGAACAGCGAGCCGAGGAACAGAAGAATGTCGGTTCCGCAGACATCGCGGAAACCGTGACGAAACTGCAGGAAACGCTGACCGTCTTGGAAGCCAGCCAAGCAAGCTTTGCGAAGGTCCAGTCGCTCAGCCTCTTCAATCATATCCGCTGAGCGTTCGCGCAGCCCTTCCCTAGGCAAGATCGAAAGAGTCTCATGTTTGCTGCAATCGGAATTGTGATCCTTATCGTCATGGTGTTTGGCGGTTTCGCCATCACCGGGGGTGCGCTGGGCCCAGTGCTGCATGCCCTGCCCCACGAGATGCTGATCATTGGCGGCGCAGCGGTCGGTGCAATCGTAGCCGGTAACTCGATGCATGAGCTCAAGGCACTGGGCAAAGGCCTCGGGAAGGTCTTCAAGGGGCCGCGGCATAACAAGGAAGATCACATCGACGCGATCGCCCTTACGACCAAGCTCATGAAGATGATGAAAACCGAAGGGGCCGTGTCCGTCGAAAAGCATGTGAGCGAACCGGACACGTCGCCGATTTTCTCGGAATATCCGCGGCTTCTGGCGAACAAGCCCTTGGTCGGACTGATCTGCGATACATTGAACTTGATGGTCATCTCGACGGGTACGCTGGAAAATCATGCCATCGAAGACATCATGGACAATGCAATGAAGACGCATTTCCATGATATGGCCGAGCCGCAGCACGCACTACAGAGCCTGGCAGACGCTCTTCCCGCGTTGGGGATCGTGGCAGCTGTTCTGGGCGTCGTTAAGACGATGGGTTCGATTGATCAGCCGCCGGAAATTCTCGGCGCCATGATCGGGTCGGCGCTGGTCGGGACGTTCCTTGGCGTGCTGCTGGCCTATGGTGTGGTGGGTCCGCTCGCAGGGCGGCTGAAGCAGATCAACGAGCAGGATGAGCAGATCTTTCACGCGGTGAAGCAAGTCGTGATGGCGAGCCATCAGGGCTGGTCGCAGGCGCTGGTCGTGGAGAGCGCGAGGTCTGGTCTCGGACACGCAGTGCGGCCCGGGCAGATCGAACTACTCGACGCGATGCGAGGTCGTTAGGCCGTGGCCAGTCAGCCGGTACCGGAGTTCGAAGAGGCCCCTCGCCCGATTATCGTCAAGAAGGTGACCATCGTTGAAGGCGGTCATCACGGCGGGGCGTGGAAGGTCGCATATGCAGACTTTGTGACCGCGATGATGGCATTCTTCCTGCTGCTCTGGCTGCTCAACGCAACGACCGAAGAGCAGAAGCAGGGCCTGGCTGATTATTTCACGCCCACGCTGGTCCAGATGTCGGACAAGAGTGCCGGCGGGACTAACCTCCTGAAGGGCTCCTCGGTGACGGATCGCGACGAGATGCCCACGGCAAAGTCGAGCGCGATCACGGCGACGGCGACCGGCAGCGTGTCGGCTCGCGAGTTGAGCATGAAAAGGTCGAGCGCAACGCGCCAGGCTATCGAGCAAATCCTTCAGTCAACTCCTCGCTTGCGTGAGC
>JAPYSD010000556.1 GCA_029936705.1 Croceicoccus sp.
TTCCTTTTCCAGCCGTTCGCGCATCTTGTACATGTCGAGGCCGAGCACGCCCGAGGCGAGCTTGTCGCGCTTCTCCGCTTCGTTCGCTTCGCGGGCGCGGGCGGCTTCCAGAACCTCTGCCGCCTTTTCGCGGGGGACGCAGACCACGCCGTCGTCGTCAGCCACGATCACGTCGCCCGCATTGACCGCCGCGCCCGCGCAGACCACCGGCACGTTCACGCTGCCCAGCGTGTTCTTGACCGTGCCCTGCGCGAAGATCGCCTTGGACCACACCGGGAAGTTCATCTCTGTCAGGTCCCTCACGTCGCGCACGCCCGCGTCGATCACCAGCCCGCGGCAGCCACGCGCCTGCGCGCTGGTGGCAAGCAGATCGCCGAAATAGCCATCCTCGCAAGGGGAGGTGGGGGCGAGCAGCAGGATGTCGCTTTCCTGCAGCTGTTCGATCGCGACATGGATCATCCAATTGTCGCCGGGGGCGGCGCTGATCGTCAGCGCGCTGCCCGCGATGCGCGCGCCGGGATAGATCGGCCGCATGTAGCTTGCCAGCAGGCCGGTGCGGCCCTGCGCCTCGTGCACCGTCGCGACGCCGCATTCGGCCAGCCCGTCGATGATGTCGCGCGGTGCGCGTTCGATGTTCTGGACCACGATTCCGGCCATTGCCTGCTCCTTTTCGGCGTGTGGGTTCGTTATCCCGCCACCTAAGACCGCCAGCGCGGTAAAGAGAACGCGGATTTGCTGGCGAAGCCATTAGTTTTCGCTAAAACCGATGCTATGGACCTGTGGACCCTGAACCTGCGTCACCTCTATGCGATGGCCAAGATCGTGGAGCGTGGCACGATCGCGGCGGCAGCGGGCGAAGTGAACCTGACGCAGCCGGCGATCACCCAGGCAGTCGCCCGGCTGGAGGGGCAGCTGGGCGTGGCGCTGTTCGACCGCAAGCCGCAGGGCATGACGCCGACCGAACCCGCGCTGCTGCTGGCGCCGCGGGTCGAAGCGGCGATGCGCCAGATCGGCAGTTCGCACGTGACGATGGCGCGGATGCGCGCGCTGCTCGCGCTGGCGGATGCGGGTAGCTATACCGGCGCGGCGGACTGCACCGGGCTGTCGATGCCTTCGCTCCACCGGGCGGTGGCGGATTTCTCGCTCGCCGCGCGGCGCAGACTGGTGGAACGGCGGGGCCGCACGCTCGTCTTTACCGAGGCGGGGCTGCGCACCGTGCGCGCATTCCGGCTGGCCCGCGCCGAGCTGTTGGCCGGACTGTCCGAGGTCGAGGCGCTGAAGGGCCGCGAGACGCGGGTTATCACCATCGGCGCCATGCCGCTGTCGCGCGCCCGCGTCTTGCCCGCCGCGGTGGTGCGTTTCGCGCGTTCGCACCCCAGGATCCGGGTCGCTATTGTCGAGGGGTCGCGCAGCGAGCTGATCGAGCCGCTGCGCGACGGGATGATCGACTTTACCCTCGGCGCCTTGCGCGATCCGCTGCTTGAGCCTGACCTGGTGCAGGAACCGCTGTTCGAGGACCGCCCGCAGGTCTTCGCCCGCACCGGCCACCCGCTGGAAGGAACCGCGCCCGACCTTGCCGCGCTGGCCGAATATGAATTCCTGCTGCCGCCGCCCGGCACGCCGTTGCGCGACGTGTGGGACGAACAATATCGCCGTGCAGGCCTGCCGCCGCCGCGCGTGACGCTGGAAACCGGGTCGGTGATGATGATCCGCCAGATATTGATTGAAACCGACCGGCTGACCGTGCTGTCGCCCGACCAGCTGATGGCCGAGATCGCGGCGGGCCTGATCGCGCCGATCGCGACGCCGGACGACGGGCCGGTTCGCACAATCGGCATCACGACCCGCGCCGACTGGCACATGACCAGCGCGCAGCAGGCGTTCCTGAGCAGCCTGCGCGAACTGGCCGACGACGCATAGCACGGCAATAAGGATTAGCCTGAACTTATCGCATTGTCAGGCTTTCCATTGGCAGGCGCGGGTCCCGCTGGCCATGCTCTTCCCGTGACAGATGCAGCGAATCCATCGATTGCCCTTATCGGCTATGGCGAGGCGGGGCATACGTTCGCCAGCGCCGCCGGCTGGGAAGACCGGGCGGCTGCTTTCGACATCGATGCCACTCGCAAGGCGGTGATGGACGCCGATGGCATTATGGCCTGCGCCGATGCCGCCGCGGCGGCGGGGTCTGCCGGGCTGGTGCTGTCGCTCGTCACTGCCGATGCTGCGCTGGCTGCCGCGACGCAGGCCGCGCCTGCCCTTCGGCGGGGCGCATTGTTCTGCGACATGAATTCCGTCGCGCCCGGCACCAAGCGGAAGGCGGCCGAGGCTGTCGAGGCCGCGGGCGGGTGCTATGTCGACGTGGCGGTGCTGGCCCCCGTCAATCCCGCGCGGCTGCGCGTGCCGCTGCTGCTGGCGGGTCCGGATGCCGCCGCCGCCGCCGATGCGCTGGCCGCTGCCGGTTTCGCCAATATCCGCGTGG
>JAPYSD010000557.1 GCA_029936705.1 Croceicoccus sp.
ATAGCCATAGCCGCGCACCGAACCGCCGCCGCCCGCGTAGAACCGGCGGGACGGGGCCAGCTCGCCCCGGTCGATGCCCTGGATCGTCCCCACCGCGACGCGGCCCGCCAGCACGATGGAATCGGTGGCGGAGTAATAGGCCGAACCGTCGATCCGCGCGCGGACATAGGGCGTGAAGCCGTCCTGCAGCGAACCCTCCGGCTCGACCAGCGCGGTCAGGCGGAAGCCCTCGGTCGCGTTCAGCAGGTCGTCGGTGGTGTCCAGCCCGACCTGCCCGGTCAGCCCGCCGATGAAATAGGTGCGCTGCACGCGGTCCTGCACCTCGGGATCCCATGATTCCTCGACCGTGCCGATCAGCTGCGCGCCATAGGCATAGCTCAGCCGCTTCTGCCACAGCGGGGTGGAACCATAGCTCCAGTTGATGCCCAGCCTGCCGGTAAAGGCCTCGAACGCGTCATAGTCGGACCGGTTGATGTCGGCGGTCAGCGCAAAGGTGCGGTCGCGCCGCCCGGCGTTCGAACGGCGGAAGCTGGCGCCCACGCCCTGTTCCCTGGTGCCGGCGATGGCGTTGAAGGCCAGCGCGCCTTCGGGCGGGAACATGTTGCGGTGCGTCCAGCTGCCCTGGACGCGGATACCCTGGTCGGTGCCGTATCCCCCGCCGCCCGCGATGGTGCGCGGCGGACCGGCTTGCTGATCGACGACGATGGTCGCGTATTGCGCGGGGCCGACGGCGCCATCGGGCCCTTCGACCATGCCGGCGGATTCGCCCGACGGTTCGGCAGTGACGGAAACCGTGTTGAACAGCCCCGTCGCCACCAGTGCCTTGCGCAGATCGTCGACATCGTCGCTGTCGTACAGCTGGCCGCGCTCGAACCGCGCAAGCGTTTCGACGTGATCGGCGTCGAAGGCGAGGTCGCCGGTCGTCCGGATGCCGCCGAACGCGGTACGCTCACCCGGGTCGAGCGGCAGCGTATAGGCGCCGGTGCCCTCGTACTGGTCGAGCAATATGTCGCGCTGGCGCAGCTTGTAGAACGGATAGCCGTTCTGCGGCAGCGCGACGGCAAGCCCCGCCTCGGCGCCCTGGACGCGGGCGGCGACGATGGGTTCGCCCACTTTCAGCGGGAAATTGTCGGCAATCAGGTTCTCGGGCACCACCGGCGGGGAATCGATCGTGATGTCGGAAAAGGTGAAGCGCTGGCCCGGCGCGACGTCGAGCACCGCCGTCAGCTTTTCGCCCGACCGGTCGAGCCGCGTGGTCACGTCGGCCTCGTACCAGCCTTCCGACGCCAGGATCTGGCCGAGCAGGGCGCTGTCCTCGGTCAGCCGGGCGGAAACCTGCGCGGTGTTCGCAGCCTCGCGCCCGTCGTCGCGCAGCGTGGCGAGGCTTTTGAACATGCCCCGCATGTCGGTCTCGGTCTCCTCGTTGACCTTGTCCAGCCCGTTGATCTGGATGTCGTAGGCAATCTCGGCCGGCTCGTCGGAAGTCGTTTCCTCGGCCAGTTCGACCGGTTCCACGTCAAAGGTCGAAAGCGGGGGCAGGGGCGCGGCCAGCTCGCTGTCGCGGATCGGGGCATCGCCGATTTCCTCGACCGGGTCGCCGTCGGCCAGCGCCGGTATGCCCAGCGGCGCGGCCTGGCCTTCGGTGGTCTGCTCACCGGTGGCCTGGTTTCCTGACGATTGCCCGGCCGCTGCCTGCTGTTCGCTGTCCTGGTCGGGGGTTTCGCTATCCGCGGCGTCGCTTTCCGCGGCCAGTCGGCGTTCGAATTCGTCGATCGTTTCCAGCGGCCCGTCCAGCGCGGGGTCGCTGTCGATGGAGGGAACCTCGTCCTCGAACTCCTGGTCGGTGATGACCGGCTCTACCTCTGGCAGGGTGACATCGGCGGGCGGGGCGGGGATGCCGCTGTCGCCGGGTGCCATGGCGGACATGTCCTGCGCGGGGGAAGGCTGGTCCTGCGCTGCCGCGGGCCGGTCCTGCGCCGCCGCCGGAAGGGCGAAACACAGGGCCGCCGCCAGCGCGCCCAGAGCCGTCACGCTTGCCGGCACACCGCGGCGCCCCGTGCCTGCGCACATCCGTTCGGCACAAATTGCCGGGATCGCCGTTGGGACCGCATAAGCTCCGTTCCCTAGGCTACTCAGGCGAGACGCATTGGATACAGGCAAGATGACCCCTCAAACCGGCACGGCACCAACCCATACGGACCATGCCAGCCCCGACGCAACCGCGAATTCCGAACCCGATCGTTCCCACGAGGAGGCGCCCGGTGCAACGGCTAATTCCCCCCTCCAGCTACCTCGCAAGGCGTGGCTGCAGATCGCTAAACGCGTATATACCATGTGGGGTTTCCACAATTTGTCGCTTCTTGGCGCCGGGGTGGCGTTTTTCACCTTCCTGGCCATCACGCCGATGCTGGCCGCGACGGTGATGATCTATGGCCTGGTCGGCGATGCCGATACGGTGCAGAACCAGATGATGAAG
>JAPYSD010000037.1 GCA_029936705.1 Croceicoccus sp.
CATCTACGGCGACACCTATTACGTCGGCACCTGCGGCATCGCGGCGATCCTGGTCACGTCTGAACAGGGCCATGTTCTGATCGACAGCGGGACCGAGGCGGGGGCCGAGATCGTGCTCGCAAACGTGGAGCGGCTGGGCTTCGATCCGCAGGACGTCGAGGTGCTGCTGACCAGCCACGAGCATTTCGACCATGTCGGCGGCGCGGCGCTGATCAAGGAGCGCACCGGCGCGAAGCTCTATGCCAGCGCGCCCGCCGCCGCCGTGCTGCAAAGCGGGCAGGCAAGCGCCGACGACCCGCAGGCTGGCATGCATGACCCGATGACGCCCGCCGCAGTCGATCGCATCGTCGCGCCCGGCGAAACGGTCGCGGTCGGCCCGCTGCGCCTGACCATGATCGCGACGCCCGGCCACACGCCGGGAGCGGTCAGCTGGCAATGGCGCTCGTGCGAAGGCGAGGACTGCCGGACCATCGTCTATGCCGACAGCCTCTCGCCCGTCAGTGCGGACGATTACCGCTTTTCGCACCACGCCGCCTATCTTGCCGCCTATCGCGCGGGGCTGGACGACCTCGCCGCGCTGGACTGCGATCTACTGCTCACTCCGCACCCATCAGCCAGCAAGATGCGCGATCGGCTGGTGCGGGGCGAACTGGCCGAACCCGGTGCCTGCCGCACCTATGCCGCCGGTATCCATGCGCGGCTGGACGAACGGCTTGCCAAGGAAGCCGCACGATGAGCTGGAAGATCACCGCCTACGCCCCGCGCGACGTGGTGCAGGCCGCGCTGGTCGCGCACGAGGACGTGTGGGACTGGGATCCCGACATGGTCATCGCAGGCAGCGAGATTGCCGAGGACAAACCGCTCGACTGGAAGCTGGAGGCCTGGGTTTCGCGCAAGCCGACGAAGCGGGACAGGGACGCGGTGGCGGGCCTGTTCGCCTATGGCGCGCCCCCGCTGGAGGTCGAGAAGCTGCCCGATACCGACTGGCTGGTCGCCAGCCAGAACCTGACGCAGCCGATCCGCGCGGGCCGCTTCCGCGTGCATACCCCCGATTTCCTGCCGGTGGACGAGCCGGGGGTGCGCGACCTGCTGATCCCCGCCAGCCAGGCGTTCGGCACCGGCCAGCACGAGACGACGGCGGGCTGTCTTGAAATGCTGTCGCTGATGAAGCGCGAGGGCGCGGTCGTGCGCAATATCGCCGATATCGGCACGGGCACCGGGCTGCTGGCCTTTGCCGCGATGGACATGTGGCCGCGCGCGCTGGCGCTGGCATCCGATATCGACGCGGTCTGCACGCAGGTCGTCGAACATAATGCGCAGGCGAACGGCTTCGCGATGGGCGGCGGGGCAGGCCAGCTGGTGATGACCGTTGCCGAGGGCTGCACCTCGCCGCTGATCCAGGCGCGTGCCCCCTATGACCTGGTGATCGCCAACATCCTTGCCGGGCCGCTGATCCAGCTGGCGCCCGACTTCGCCCGGATCTGTGCGCCGGGCGGGCACTTGCTGCTGGCGGGGCTGCTCGAAACGCAGGAACGCGCGGTGCGCGGCGCGGCGTTTCGCGCAGGCTTTCGCCTGGCACGGCGCGCGGTGAACGGCGACTGGTCGATCCTGTGGCTGCGGCGGCGCAGCGCGCGATAAGGGTCCTGCGCGCCGCCGCCGGTTGGGCGGCGCTGGCGCTGGGGGCCTATTTCCTGTGCGGCTGGATCGGCTCGTCCGTCCCGGTCAATCGCGATTTCGTTCAGGCCGATGATGGCATTCAGATTATGGTCGCCACCAATGGCGTCCACACCTCGGTCGTGATGCCGGTGCGTGCGGACGGCCTGAACTGGCACCGCGTGTTTCCGCCCTCGGACACGGGCGATCCGGCGCGGCCCTATACGCATGTTGGCATCAGCTGGGGCCAGCGCGAGGTGTTCCTCGACACGCCGACATGGGCGGATCTGTCGCCGCTGCTGGTGCTGCGCGTCGCCAGCATGGGCGGCGAGGGGCTGATGCATGTCGAGCGCTGGACCAACCCGCGGCCATCGGCGAACTTCCGCCCTCTGCGCATCAGCCGCACGCAGTATCGCGAATTGGTCCGCGCCCTGCTGCGCGACCTGCCGCCGCGCGGGCAGCGCCGGTCCTATCCCGGCTATACCGCGCGCGACGTGTTCTACGACGCGCGCGGCACCTATACGCTCTACCTGACGTGCAACGAATGGACGGGAGAGAGCCTGCGCCGCGCGGGCATCCAGACCGGCGCCTGGACGCCCTTCGACGGCTCGGTGATGAAATGGGTGCCGCCCCCGTTACAGGGCGGCACCCGTCCGGCGATCAGAACGTCTGGCTGAGGCTGACGGCCAACCGCCAGTCCTCGGGCAGCTGGATGCCGTTCAGGTCCTGGTAGAGCGGGAAGGCGACCTCCGCGCTCAGTTGCGGGCGGCGGGCCGCGCCGAAGGGCAGCAGCGCGTTCGCACCCAGGCCCAGCCGAACGGTATCGCCGCCGTAATTGCCCTGGATGTCGGAAGGGCTGCTGTGACCGTGCGGGCCATTGTAATGCCCCTCGATCGCGCCCTCATGCTCCCAGCCAAGGCGCGCCACCGCGCCGACCGATGGGGTCAGCGCATAGCTGGCCCAGCCGCTGGCCTTTGCCACGTCACCGAACGCGAAACCGGACTTGTTCGCGTCCTCGGTCCGCCACTTGTAGCTCGCCTGCGTACCCCAGCCGACGGCACCCGCCTGACCGGATACGGTTACCGAAGGTTCGATGTCCCAGGTCCCGCTGCCCGGCTGCATGCCGTAATGGACGAAGCTGCCATCGGCATTGCGTTTCGATACCGAGCCGGTCGGCACCCACACGCCCAGCGTCGCATGGGTATTGAAGCCGCCCGTCCGTGCCAGGCGATAGGAAGCCGACACCAGCGTGTCCGAGATACCCTCGACCGAATGGGTCATCGTGTCGCCAAGGCCCATGGAATGGCCGCCGTGGCCCCCCATCTCCATGCCGCCCATGCCGCCCATGCCGCCCATCCCGTCCATGCCGCTCATGTCGTGGTCCATGCCGGCCATCGGATCGATGCCCATCATGGTCATCTCGTGCCGCATCCACATCGGCATCACCATGAAGGTGATATCGTCATTGGGCGCGTACATCAGGTCCAGCATGACCATGTCCATCGTCATGTCGCTGGCGCGCACGGAATAACCCGCCGCCAGTATCTCGGCGTCGGTCAGCCTGTCGGTGCCCGACCGGTTCGCGCCGCCGTAATTCTCGCGCATCCAGCGAAGGCCGACCATGAATTCGCCGCCTTCGTGCATGTGGTCGTTCATCAGCGCGGCGCTGGGGTGCATCAGCGTCGGTTCCACCACGATCGGCGGGGCTTCGGCCATGGCGGTCCCGGCCGTTGCCGCAACTTCGTTCTCGATGGCGGTATTGTCGTCGGCCAGCGCGGGAGCGGCGCAGGCAAGGGTGATGAGCGCGCAGGTCATGCGCGCCGGAAAGCGTTTCATCTCGAATAATCCTGTCTCTGTGCTTGGAATGGCCGGAGGGATCCGGCCGGGGGCATCAGGCAGGAAGCGGCGGTGCGCGGCTGGGCGGGCGTTCGCGGGCGATCCGCTGAAGGATCAGCGGCGCGCGGACGGGAATCGCGGCCTGCCCCTCGGGCAGCGGCGGCTGCGGCAACTGGGCGAAGGGCGGTTCCGGCGCATGGCTGGCCAGCGCGGTAAAGGCGCAGGGCGGCGCGTCATGCGGATCGAAAGCGTCGGTGCTTTCGGGCGCTGCCCCGTGGTGAGCGTGTTGCGCAGCGTGTGTATCGGCGGCTGCGGAGGGGGCAAAGATCCGGCCCATCGCCGGATCGGTGGGGCAGGGCATCAACACCGATCCCTGCGCCAGATCGGCAGGCATCCATCCCGCGGGCACCAGCGCGCGCACCGCGAAGGCGAATGCCAGCACGGTCCAGATCAGCCGATGCCTGTGCCGGATTGCGCCCATCGCCGCCGCGCCTAGAACGCGGCGGCGCACATCGCAAGCGCTGCTAACCCGCGGCGGCGACGATCGCGGCCCAGCCGGCTTCGTCGATCACCTTGATGCCCAGTTCCTCGGCCTTTTTCAGCTTCGACCCGGCGCCCGGCCCCGCGACCAGCAGGTCGGTCTTGGCGCTGACCGATCCGGCGGCCTTGGCGCCCAGCCGTTCGGCCTGCGCCTTGGCCTCGTCGCGGCTCATCGTCTCGAGCTTGCCGGTGAAGACGACGGTCTTGCCCGATACGGGGCTTTCCTTCGTCTCGACCACATAGGGCGGGGGATCGACCACGCCATCCCCCGGTTTCGCGCCGATCAGGTCGTTCCAGACATCGCGGTTGTGATCCTCGTGGAAGAAATCGGCCAGCGCCTCGCCCACGGCCCAGCCGATGCCGTCCGCGCCGCCCAGCACGTTCTTCGCCTTGTCGGCCATGCGCGACTTGAACGGGCTGATCGCCTCGGCAGGGCCACGCGGATGCGCTTCGCGGTAATCGAACAGTTCCTGCGCCTTCCCGGGCAGCAGGCGGATGTCGCCGATGCCCTTCAGCATATCGCGCGCCGTCACCGCGCCGATGTGCCTGATGCCCAGGCCGAACAGCAGCCGCGCCGCATCGGGTGCGCGCTTGTTTTCCACCGCTGCCAACAGATTGTCGACAGACTTGTCCTGCCATCCCTCCAGCGCGAGTATCTCCGCCCGCCGGTCCTTCAGCCGGAAGATATCGGCCGGGCTTTCCAGCCAGCCCAGCGCGAAGAACTCGTCGATGGTCTTCTCGCCCAGCCCCTCGATATCCAGCGCGCCGCGGCTGACGAAATGCTTCAATCGCTCGGTCCGCTGGGCGGGGCAGATCAGCCCGCCGGTGCAGCGTACGTCGACTTCGCCTTCCTCCGCCACCGCTTCGCTGCCGCATTCGGGGCAATGGCCCGGAAAGGGGAAGGGCGGACGGTCGGCATCGCCGGTCAGGTTCTCCACCACTTGCGGGATCACGTCGCCCGCGCGCTGGATGACCACCCGGTCGCCGGGGCGCACGCCCAGCCGCGCGATCTCGTCCCGGTTGTGCAGCGTCACATTGGTGACGGTGACGCCGCCGACCAGCACCGGGGCCAGTCGGCCCACGGGTGTCAGCTTGCCGGTGCGGCCGACCTGAATGTCGATGGTCTCCAGCACGGTTTCGGCCCGCTCCGCCGGGAACTTGCGCGCCAGGGCCCAGCGCGGCGCCTTGGCCACGAAGCCCAGCCGCTGCTGCCAGTCCAGCCGGTCGACCTTGTAGACGACGCCGTCGATCTCATAGGGCAGGCCGGGCCGCCCCTGGGCGATCGCGTGATAGGCGGCGAACATCTCCTCCAGCGAATGGCTCACGCGGAAATCGGGCGAGACGGGCAGGCCCCAGCGCTTGAGCACCTCGACCACCTCGTGCTGCGTCGCGCCGGGAACGTCGGTGGCCGCGCCCCATCCGTGCGCCCAGAACCGCAACGGACGCCTGGCGGTAACGCTGGCGTCCTTCTGGCGCAGCGAACCGGCGGCGGCATTGCGGGGATTGGCGAATTGCCGGACGCTCTCGGGATCGAAACTCTCGCCTTTCGCCTCGGCCTTGGCGCGCGCTTCTTCCATCAGCGCCTCGTTCAGCGCGGTAAAGGCGGCGCGCTCCATATAGACCTCGCCGCGCACCTCGAATATTTCGGGCACGTCGCCGTCCAGCTGCTGCGGGATGTCGGGGATATGCGCGACATTGGCGGTCACGTCCTCGCCCACCTGGCCGTCGCCGCGCGTGGCGGCGCGCACCAGCCTGCCGCCCTCGTACCTCAGCGAGCAGGAGAGCCCGTCGATCTTGTCCTCGGCTGTGACGGCAACCGGCTCGTCCGCGTCCAGCGCCAGGAAACGGCGCACGCGCGCGACGAAATCGGCCACTTCCTCGTCGTCGAACGCATTGTCGAGGCTCATCATCCGAACCTCGTGGCGAACCTTGGACAGCGGCGAGGCGGCGATGTCGTGCCCCACCTCCTGCGAGGGACTGTCGGGCCGGACCAGCTGCGGAAACGCCGCCTCCAGCTCGGCGTTGCGGCGCACCAGCGCGTCATATTCGGCGTCTGATATCTCGGGCGCGTCATCGGCGTGATACAGCCGGTTGTGATGGCGGATCTGGCGCGCCAGCCGCATCAGCTCGTTCGCGGCGTCCGCTTCCGATATGCCGTCCGGCGCTGCTTCATCCCGGTTCACGCGTTTCGCCCTTTCGACCAGCCTGTGTTATCGCCCACGCCCGGGGCGCGGCATTCTGGGGGGACTGTTAGCATGACCGACCGGATTCTGAAGGCGCTGATCAGCGCAATCGTCGGACTTATCGCGCTGCTCTATCTCGCGCACAACCTGGCGAACGCGGGCGCGGCCTATGAATTCTTCGTCTACACCACCAGCCATGCGGACCAGCAGGCCTATCCCGTCACGCTGCTGCCGGTGCCGCCGCCGATCGTGGTGCTCGCCGCGATGGTGCTGGTCTTCACGCTGGAGGGCGCGGCGGCAGGGCTATGCCTCTATGGCGGCTGGCGACTGCTTGCCCTGCGCCGCGCCGATGCGGGCGCGTTCGAACGCGGCAAGATACCGGCCAAGATCGGTCTTGGCTGCGCGATCCTGAACTGGTGGGGCCTGTTCCAGGGGATCGCGGTCGCGGGCTACCAGCTGTGGCAGATGCCCTTGGGCGGAGGACCGGATCACGGATCGTGGGTGTTCGGCGCGATCGCGATGCTGTCGCTGATCTACATCAGCCAGCGCGAGCCCTGAGAGCCTATTCCGCCGCCATCTCGAACGCCTCGATGCGCCAGTCCTCGTCCTCGGCGCCGGCGATCCATTCCTGCATCCAGTCGTGTTCCCAGACCGCTTCCATGTAGGTCTCGGCGAACTTGGGCACGCCCACGCCATAGGTCATGAACCGGCTGACCACGGGCGCATAGAAGATGTCGGCCGCCGAATAGCTGCCGAACAGGAAAGGCCCGCCCGATCCGAACCGCGAACGCGCCTCGGCCCAGAGCGTCAGGATGCGCACGACATTGCCCTTCGCCTCGTCGCTCGCCGCGATCCCCTCGACCCGGCGGCGCACGTTCATCGGCATTTCGCGGCGCAGCGGGAGATAGGCGCTGTGCATTTCGGCGACCATCGACCGGCACAGCCCGCGCGCGACCGGGTCTTTGGGCCAGAACCGGCTGCCCAACCCGGCGGCCTTGCTGGCGTTCAGCGATTCCTCGCGCACCTTGTCGTCGAGATATTCGAGGATCGCGAGGCTGTCCCAGATCACGACCTCGCCGTCCCACAGGATCGGCACCTTGCCGCTGGACGGCTGGACATCGGCCCAGTCCTTCTTGGCCTCTTCCCAGTCCTCGCCGCTGATATTGACGGTGATTTCCTCGAACGAGAGGCCGGACTGCTTGGCGGCAAGCCAGCCCCGCAGCGACCAGCTGGAATAGTTCTTGTTGCCGATGATCAATTTCATGGGGTGCGGGATTAAACCTGTGCGCCGGTTAAGTCGAGCGATCTGATCCAGCGCCCCGATGCGCGGCGAATTACGCGCGCTTGATGAAATAGCCGATCACCGCCCAGCCCGTTTCGTCCCTGGCCAGCGTCACCGTCTCGATCGTGTCCTGCATGTTTGCAAATTCGGTGCGGAACTGCAGCACGGCGTACTCGCCGGCGGGAGCGCCGGGCAGGTCGCCCGCGGCATCGGTCGAGACGAGCTGGCGCGAGACGACCGCTCCCAGCGGCTCGCGCACCGGCTGCACCTGCTGCGTCCAGCGGCCCGATGTGATCTGCGAGCGGAACAATATGCCCGCCTGCTGCCAGCTTTCCTCCCACCGGCCGCCATCGATCAGCGCCAGCCAGTCGCGCGCGGCGGCGGCGGCGGCTGTCTGGCTTGCGGCGTCGATTGCCGAAGGGGCCGGGGCGGCACCGGGCGCGGATTCGGTTGGGCTCGCGGGCGGGGCCGTTCCGCCTGCCAGCGATGATAGCGCGGCGACGGCGATTAGAAGCGACATGATGATCATTCCTCCTGCAAGCCACACGAGGAGGTGTCCCCTGGTGCGGCGGGTTGTCGGTGGCGATGCTTGTGGCCCATCCGCATCCGCCGGTGCGATCCCCAAAACCTTGTGCGCAGGCGTTTCGGGTGTGGGGGCAAGATTTTCGGGTAGGCAGGAAACGGGCGGTTCCCCGTCCATCTGCGCCCAGCGGCGCGCCGCCTCGCGGCTGCTGGAAACGCCCAGCTTCGCGCGCGCATTGCGCAGCCGGTCGTTCACCGTGTGCACCGACAGGTCGAGCTCTTGCGCGATCGACTTCGCCTCGTGCCCGGCCAGCAGCAGGCGCAGCGCGTCCTTCTCGCGCTCGGTCAGGGCCGGTCTGTCTGCATTCATCCGATTGTTCCCCCCACGCAGCGGGCCGACCATAGGGCGCAGGTTCCGGCGATTCCAGTGCGCCGCCTGCCGCAATGGGGGCTTGCGCCGCGCCGCCGGATACGCAACAGCCGCGCCAAGGCCCGCAAGCCAAGAACCGCGGGAGACAAGAGGATGCCTGGCCGTTTCGCTGATCCGAAGGACGCCATGCACCCGCCGACCGATTCCCGATTCTCCCCGACCGGCAGCGCCGCCCCGCACGCAGGGCAGGACTGCATGCGCCATTCGCTGGCCGAGGATTGCTATGCCATCGTCATCGGCAGCAGCATGATCGCCTTTGCCGTGGTGCTGCTGAAACAGGCGGGGCTAGTCACGGGCGGCATGGCGGGCGTCGCGCTGCTGGCGTCCTACCTGCTGCCGCTGCCCGCGACGACGCTGTTCATCGTCATCAACATCCCGTTCTTTTTCCTGGCTGCGTGCGTCATGGGACGGGCCTTCGCGCTCAAGACGCTGCTGGCCAACGCGGCGATCATGGTGCTGGGCATCGCGGTGCCATGGGGCATCGTGACCGACCGGGTGCAACCCGTGTTCGCCGCGCTGCTGGGCGGCTGGATGGCGGGGCTGGGCATATTGTCGCTGGCCCGCCACGGCGCGGGCGTGGGCGGATCGGGTATCGTCGCGCTGGCGCTGATGAAGACCAGGGGCTGGAACGCGGGCCGCACGCAGATGATCGGCGACGCGGTGATCGTCAGTGCATCGCTTGTCACGCTGGACTGGCGGGCGTTCCTGGTCTCGATCCTGTCGGCGCTGGCGATCAATTCGATCCTGATGGTGAACCACCGCCCCGGACGCTACGTCGGGCACTAGGCCGCGTCCCGGGCGGCCAGCGGATCAGATCTCCGCGCTCTCCAGCACGAAGCCGCGCAGTTCGGGGATGCCCATGCCCTTTTCGGCAGAGGTTACCGACAGCTCGGGATAGGCGCCCGAATGCTTGCGCGCCTCGGCCAGCGTGCGGGCGGTCACCTCTTCCAGCTCGCTCGCCTTGATCTTGTCGGCCTTGGTAAGAACGATGCGATAGGACACCGCGGCAGTGTCCAGCATCTCCATGATCTCGTGGTCCACCGGCTTGATGCCGTGGCGCGCGTCGATCAGCAGCAGCGTGCGCTTCAGCACCTGCCGCCCGCGCAGATAGTCGTTCACCAGGAAACGCCATTTCTTGACCACCGCCAGCGGCGCCTTGGCAAAGCCGTATCCGGGCATGTCGACCAGCCGGAACTGCACCGGTCCGCTCTCACCCCCGCCGACGTCGAAATAGTTCAGCTCCTGCGTGCGCCCCGGCGTGACCGAGGTGCGCGCGATCGCCTTGCGCCCCGTCAGCGCGTTCAGCAGCGACGACTTGCCCACGTTCGACCGCCCCGCAAAGGCAATTTCCGGCACCGAGGGTTCGGGCAGGAACTTCAGCTGCGGCGCGCTGAGCAGGAAAGTGACCGGGCCCGAGAACAGCTTGCGCGCGCGCTCCTCGTATTCGGCGCGGCGGTCCTGTTCCTCTTCGGTCAGATCCTCGCTCACGGCTTCGCCTTCGCTTCCTCGGCCTTGCGCTTCTTCTCTTCCGCGTCCCTTGCCGCCAGCTCCTTCAGCTGCGGGTGGCGCGAATAGAGATATTTCTGCTGCGCGATGGTCAGCGTGTTCGACGTGATCCAGTATATCAGCAGGCCCGCCGCGAACGGCGCCATCACGAACATCAGTACCCAGGGCATGATCATGAAGATCTGCTGCTGCGCCGGGTCCATCTGCGCGGGGTTCAGGCGGAACTGCAGGAACATGGTCAGGCCCAGCAGCAGCGCCAGCACGCCGATCGCCAGGAAGCCGGGCGGCTGGAAGTCGAGCAGGCCGAACAGGTTCAGGATATGCAGCGGATCGGGCGCGGACAGGTCGCGGATCCACAGCACGAAGGGCTGGTGGCGCATGTCGATCGAGATCAGCAGCACCTTGTACAGCGCGAAGAACACCGGGATCTGCAGGAACATCGGCAGGCAGCCCGCCAGCGGGTTCACCTTCTCCTGCTTGTAGAGCTTCATCATCTCCTGCTGAAGCGTCTGCTTGTCGTCCTTGTAGCGTTCCTGCAGCGCCTTCATCTTGGGCTGCAGCGCGCGCATCGCGGCCATCGACGCGAACTGCTTCTGCGCGATGGGGAACATGATGCCGCGCACGATCAGCGTCAGCAGGATGATCGCCACGCCGAAATTGCCCACCGCGCTGTTCAGCGCCTTGAGCAGCCACAGGATCGGCTTTTCGAACCAGCGGAACCAGCCCCAGTCGATCGCCAGGCTGAAGCGGTCGATGCCCTGCGCCTCGTACGCTTCCAGCACGTCGCTTTCCTTGGCGCCCGCGAACAGCCGCGTGCTGCGCGAAACCTGCTTGCCGGGCTGCACGGTGACGGGGTCGTAGATCAGGTCGGCGCGGTAATGCTTGTCGCCCAGCGCGCGGAACGAACCGTCGGCAGATGCGCCCTCGTCCGGGACCAGCGCCGACAGCCAGTAGATGTCGGTAAAGCCCAGCCATTCCGAGCTGCCCTGCGCGTCGATCACCTTTTCATCGTCCAGGTCGTCGTAATCGGTGCCGAAATCGACCGAGTTCTCGACATCGGCGATCGGGCCGGACTGCACGTTCCAGATGTCGCTGCTGGCAGTGCGGCTGGTGCGGTTGATAAAGCCGTAGGGCTGCACCGAGACCGGTCCGCTGCCGGTGTTGGCAACGGTCTGGGTCGCGGTGATCAGGTAGTCGTCGTCGACCTCAAGCCGGATGGTGTAGAGCTGGCCCTGGCCATTGTCCCAGCGCAGCGTGACCGGGCTTGCGGGCGTCAGCGGCCCGCCCTCGGTCTGCCAGACGGTGTCGGGGCCGGGGGTGGAAACGCCGTCCCCGACCCAGCCGAACTGCGTGAAATACTGCGCGGGCGTGCCATTGGGCGAGAACAGGCGGACAGGCGGCGAATCCTTCTCGACCGTCTGGCGGTAGCGCGTGAGCGTCAGGTCGTCGATGCGCGCGCCGACGGGGTTGATCGACCCCTCGACCGAAGGCGCCTCGATCGCGACACGGTCGGCCTGCGCCAGCTGCGTCTCGAGATCGCGTTCCTCTTCCTCAATATCGGCGGCGGCGGTCAGCCCGCCTTCGCGGTTGCGTCCGCGCGGGGCAGGCTCGTCGGTCGGCGCGGCGGCGGCCTGCACCTGCTCCTGCTGCGCTTCCACCGCTGGCTGCGGATAGAAATACTGCATGGCCGAATCCCAGCCGAACAGCAGCAAGGCCACGAGGACCAGTGCGACCACGATATTGCGCTGGTTTTCCAAAATCCCAATCCAGTCGATCTAAAAATCAGGCGCCGCGTAAACGGGCGCGCGTCCAAAAAACTTGTCGGTCAATAACCGGTCAGGGAACCGGATCATGCCCGCACCCGCCCCAAGGGTGGCAGCGCAATAGTCGCTTCGTCGCCAGCCATCCACCCTTAATCGCGCCATGCTTGCCCAGCGCCTGGATCGCGTATTCCGAGCACGAGGGCGAGAAGCGGCACGAGGGCGGCAGGACCAGCGACGGACCCAGCTGCCAGGCGCGCGCCAGGGCGATGAGGAGATATCTCACCGCCCCGAACCCTTTCGCGGTCCCTTGCGCGCCGGATTGCGGCGCCGGGGCGGATCGCCCTTGCCTTCGCGTGCGCGGGTAAGGGCCGCGCGCAATTCCTCGCGCAGCTGGGCGAAGTCGCGCTCTACCCCGCCGTCCCGGCCGATCAGCACGTGATCGTGGCCCGGCAGGCCATAGGCGGGCAGTTCGGCGCGCAGCAGTTCGCGAAACCGCCGCTTCATCCGGTTGCGCACGACGGCATTGCCGATCTTCTTGGTGACGGTGATGCCGAAACGGACCGCTTCCCCTTCAATCGCGTTGGGCCGTGCCAGCAGCACGAAGCCGGGGCGCGCCACGCGCAGACCCTTGTTCGCCGCCAGGAAGTCGCGGCGCTTGCGGATCACCTGCGGGCCAGCCGCGCGGTCAGCCGGCGCGGAGGCGGCAGAAGCGGGAGCTGCGGTCGTCATCGTCCAAGATTACGCCCCGGACCCGCAAACGCAAAACGCCGGCTCGGGCAGACCCGGCCGGCGCTATGCTGTCTCGCGAATCGCGTGAGCGTAGGCTCGAAAGCCTCAGGCGCTCAGCTTCTTGCGGCCGCGGGCACGGCGCGCGCGCAGCACGTTGCGGCCACCGGGGGTGGCGCTGCGGGTGCGGAAACCGTGGCGGCGCTTACGCACGAGATTGCTCGGCTGAAAAGTGCGCTTCATGGTGAAATTCCCAAATCCGAAAACTGTGTTACAGGCACCGCGACGGACGCATCCGGGCAGTGCCAACAAAAACGGCTGCCTGACAGAGAGGCAGCGTCTGGGGGCGCGGTTACTGGCGTTGCAGCTGTGAGTCAAGCGGCAAGCGGGCTGGACAGCGCGGGCGGTGCTGATTCATAGCCGCCTGCTACAGGGTCGCAAGGAAACTTCTCAATCATGGTCGCGCTGGTGCAGACGGTGGCCTATCTGGGCCTCGAGGTTCGCCGCGTGGAAGTCCAATGCCAGCTGGCATCGGGGCTTCCCGCCTTCCAGATCGTCGGCCTGCCCGACAAGGCCGTGGGCGAAAGCCGCGAACGCGTGCGCGCCGCGCTGGCCGCGATGGGGCTGGCGCTGCCGCCCAAGCGCATCACCGTCAACATGTCGCCCGCCGACCTGCCCAAGGAAGGATCGCATTTCGACCTGCCGATCGCGCTGGCCCTGCTGGCGGCGATGGGCGTGACCGATGGCGAGCAGCTGGCCGATCACGTCGCGGTGGGCGAACTCGCGCTCGACGGGCGAATCGTGGCATCGTCGGGCGTGCTGCCTGCCGCGATCCACGCGGCGGCCGAGGGCAAGGCGCTGATCTGCCCCGCCGCGCAAGGGGCCGAGGCGCGCTGGGCGAGCGAGACCGCCGTGGTCGCCGCACCCGACCTCGTCAGCTTGCTCAATCACCTCAAAGGCGTCCAGCAATTGCCGCTGCCCGAAAAGGGCGCGCTGGCAGAGCGTGAACAGGGCCCCGACCTCAAGCAGGTCAAGGGCCAGGAAACCGCCAAGCGCGCGCTGGAGATCGCGGCGGCGGGCGGGCACAACCTGCTGATGGTCGGCCCGCCCGGCGCGGGCAAGTCGCTGATGGCCAGCTGTCTGCCCGGCATATTGCCCGACCTCACGACCGAGGAAGTGCTGGAAACGTCGATGGTGCAATCGGTGGCGGGCATGCTGCAGGACGGCCGGATCAGCCGCGCGCGCCCGTTCCGCAGCCCGCATCATTCCGCCAGCATCGCGGCGCTGACGGGCGGCGGGCTCAAGATCCGCCCCGGCGAGGTCAGCCTCGCGCATCTGGGCGTGCTGTTCCTCGACGAACTGCCCGAATTCCAGCGCAACGCGCTCGATTCGCTGCGCCAGCCGCTGGAAACGGGCGAGGTCAGCGTCGCGCGGGCCAATGCGCATGTCACCTTTCCCGCCCGCGTCCAGCTGGTGGCGGCGATGAACCCGTGCCGCTGCGGGCACCTGGGCGATCCGGCGCTGGCCTGTTCGCGCGCGCCGAAATGCGCCGCCGACTACCAGGGCCGCGTGTCGGGCCCGCTGCTCGACCGCATCGACCTGCATGTCGAGGTGGAGCCGGTCTCCGCCCGCGATGTGAAACACGTAAGCTTATGAGAATATCGGAAGTTAGTGCGAATATCGCGAGGTTAGTCATTCGG
>JAPYSD010000558.1 GCA_029936705.1 Croceicoccus sp.
GACATGGACCTCATGGCCTTTTCTGCGAGCGATTTCAGCAAGCCGCGGGTCAATTTCGACGCCAATACTGCGGTAGCGTTCGGGAAGGGCGTCGAGGAAGCGGCCGATGCCCGCTGAGGGCTCGATCACTACTGCCCCGTCTTCGAATTTGGGCAGAGCATGCTGGACGATCATTTCGGCGGCCCAGCTCGGGGTCATGAACTGGCTGAGCGATGCGTCGTATTCGACTGGGGTCTCAGCACTGCTCGCAGTCTCGCGCTGCGTGAATAGGTCGATCATTGTCATGGATTGGTGTCCGCTAGAATTTGAAAAGCGTGGGTTGGCCGATCAGCGCTGCTGCTGTTCGCTGGAAGGCGGATCCATGCGGCGGCACCCCAAGGGGGAGATCGTGTCGATGCAGCTAGCCAGTTGCTCCAGATGCGCGGTGGTGATGTTCCAGACAGACCACGTCTGGTGACCAACGCGAATAATCGCCTCGCCCTCATCGCTCCAGCTTCGCTTCTTGTGTTCGATCGACCAGTCGGAAGCATCGTTCATGGCGATCGCAATCTCGCTAAGATCCTCTTCTCGGCGAAGATGCTGATAGCCGGGTGGGCAAAGTTCTGCGAACTTGCGCTGGTAATAGCGAAGCCGTGCCTGAGATTGGCCGCCGCCGCCGATCATTGCCGTCGCTACGGCGATCGACATTGCGTGGCGCAGCATAGGGGCGTCGGCAATATCATATTCAAGGGTGTGGATCCGGGCGCCATTCCCCTCGGCATCGAGAGCACACTCATCTTTTTTGAACGACATGGGACCTGTCTCCTGCTGATGCATGCGGGGTCGGATCGCGCTGGCGGCTTTTCCATCCAACGCTTCCAATACGCGGCACGAGGATAACGATCTGCGGTAGCGCAACTGCTCTACCTTGCTTTGCCGATTTACAGGCGTTCATCCTATAATGGCGTGATGTGCCGGAAAGGGATCACTCAAGCTCTGATGCTAGTTGTCGCGGTGACCGGCACTGTTTCGCCGGTTTCGGCAGGAGAAGTCACTTCCAGATTCGGTATGAGAAGCGACCCGTTTCATGGAAACCAGCGCCGTCATAACGGGATCGATATCGCTGCACCAACTGGCACCCCTGTTTACGCTACGGCGAATGGTGTGGTGGATTACGCGGCCTGGAAGGGCAGCTATGGAAAGCTTGTCACGATCAAGCATCCCTCGGGCCACGAGACCCGTTTCGCCCACCTCTCCGAGATACTCACCACTCGCGGAGCGGTCGTTCGCAAGGGCCAGATCATCGGCAGAGTTGGTTCGACGGGACGCTCGACTGGACCGCATCTTCACTACGAAGTGCGGTACAGGGGGAAGCCGCTCGATCCCCACAAGTTCATGTAGGTTCGCCAATCGCAGAACAAAAAAGGGGCCTTGCGGCCCCTTTCGTTTCGGTGCTCTTGATTGCCTATCCGCCGAAGGCGGCGCCAAGGACACGAGACATGCGAGGCATGACAGGCTTTTGAGGTTCTTCAGGATCTGCCTGGCGAGGAGCTGCATTACCGTCATCGATCTGAAAATCGCCGAACGAATGATCGGCGCGGCTATCAGCCGAGGGCGGTAGCGGGACAGCGGGCATTGGCGGCGTTGCATCTTCCTGAATGGCAACATCTTCATTCGTCTCAGCGGCTGCGGCATGCGTAACGCTTGCCATGCTGGTGGGGGTCGACCGGGGCCCGTCAGAATGGACTACCTGCGGTGCGGGCGACGCCGGTTCAGTCGATGTAACTTGGGTTTGAGCAGGTGCCGGCTGGACGTATGCCTGCGAGGTCGCCGCGGGTGCCGCGCGGTGCTGCGGGGAGTATGCAGCTTGCGGTGCTTGTGCCGGCGCAGCGGCTGGCGCCGGGGTTGCGGTTACCGGTGCGGCAGCAGTTTCAGCTGGTGTGGGGGCAGGCGCAGGAAGCGATGGAGCGGCAGCAGGACTGCGATTGATAAGCGCTGCTTTTTCGGCGCTTACGAGCTGCTCGAGACCGCTTCGATCGGCATGATCGATATCCTGGATGTTGGCCAGGCTGTAGCCGTTGACATCGTCGGGGTGGGCGCCGTCCTTCTTGATGATGGCGATATTGGTCTGAAGCACATGCTCCATCTCGTAGTGACGGCCGTTATAGACGACCTTGTCCCCGATGTAGATCGCGCGGCGGATAAGCCGCGTATTGGCCGGATCGGCGAGGATAGAGCCATCTTCAATGCGCGCGTCGATCGGCCTGATCTTGAGGTGGCCATCGGCTTGTGTAACTTCGCCGAACAGGGCGACGATGTCGCCGGGTCTAAAATTCATGTCGCGTCCCATTCTTACAGGTTGTTGCCCTGCGTTTATAGGATGCCGCGTCGAATTAACCCAAATTGGCGACCGCCGCCTGAGATCGTCGGAGATTGCCGGGATAGCGTGGGATAGCAATCGGACGCGCCCGGGGCCCTTAGCGGACCAG
>JAPYSD010000559.1 GCA_029936705.1 Croceicoccus sp.
CTTCCGGCCCGTGCCCGGCGACCGCCCGATGGACGCGGCCCTGCCCCCCGATCGCACCGACGCGCCCGAGGATACGCTGATCGAGGTCTGCCCCGCCGCCAGCGCCATCATGCGCGAGCTGGCCGGCAGGCTGGCGGCGCAGGGCGGGGCGATGCTGGTGGTGGATTACGGCCATCTGCAGCCATTCACCGGATCCAGCCTGCAGGCGGTGCGTGCCCACCGCAAGGTCGATCCTTTTGCCGATCCGGGCACCGCCGACCTGACCGCCCATGTCGATTTCGCCGCGCTGGCCGATGTCGCGCGATCTGCCGGGTGCCGCGTCGACGGGACGGCGCAGCAGGGCGAATTCCTGCTGGCGCTGGGCATCGCGCAGCGCGCGGCGGCACTGGCGCGCGCCAATCCGGCAGCAGCGAAAGCGGTCGGCGAGGCGATCGACAGGCTCGTCTCGCCCGCGGCCATGGGGTCGCTTTTCAAGGTGCTGGCGCTGGCGGCGCCGGACTGGCCGCACGGGGCGGGGCTGGCGGATGCACCATCATAAAGCAAAATCGCTGTTGGAAATTTCCAGCTTCGTGTCTATGGGGTCCCCGGAACGAGGCTTGCCGCGGCCTCGCCTTGCGTGAATCGACACCTGTCGTGGGTTCACCCTGGCGCAGTCGCGATTGGACGGGAAAGCCCCTGGACGGGGACCGACCTTCCCAAGACTTGGGACATTCGTAGCGAAGCGGCGGGGCGCACTTGCGCGTCCCCGCGCAGTCAGTTCAGGGATTTGGCATGGCAGACGCGACCATCGACACCACAGGGACCGTCGAGGGTACCAGCGAAGGCGAGACCGGGGTCCGCCGCCGCGACTTCATCGAGATCGCCGCCGTCAGCGCCGCCGGCGTGGGCGGTCTGGCGGTGCTCTACCCGCTGATCAGCCAGATGGCGCCGTCCAAGGACGTGCTGGCGGCCTCGTCGACCGAGATCGACGTTTCCGCGATCGAACCCGGCCAGGCGATCAAGGCCGTTTTCCGCAAGCAGCCGGTGTTCGTCCGCAACCTGACCCAAAAGGAAATCGACGAGGCGAACGCCGTTCCGCTATCGTCGCTGCGCGATCCCGAGACTCTCGCGGAGCGGACGAAGGAAGGCCACGTCAACTGGCTGATCACCATGGGCGTCTGCACCCATCTGGGCTGTGTCCCGCTGGGCGCGGGCGAAGGGGAAAACCGCGGCGAGTACGGCGGATATTTCTGCCCCTGCCACGGGTCGAGCTATGACACCGCCGCCCGTATCCGCAAGGGTCCCGCCCCTCTCAACCTTGAAGTGCCGGAGTATGAATTCACCTCCGACACCACTGTGCAGATCGGCTGAGGTAGAAGACGATGAGTTTCCCCTGGGCAAAGCATTACGAGCCGAAGCAGCCGGTCATGAAGTGGCTGGACGAGAAGCTGCCGCTTCCGCGCCTCGTCTATAACGCCATCGGCGCCGGCTATCCCGTGCCGCGCAACCTCAACTATTTCTGGAACTTCGGCGTGCTGGCAGGCTTCTGCCTTGTGCTGCAGATCATCACCGGCGTGATCCTGGCGATGCACTATGCGCCCAACGCGCTGGTCGCCTTCGATTCGGTCGAGCACATCATGCGCGACGTCAACTGGGGCTGGATGCTGCGCTACGCGCACGCCAACGGCGCCAGCTTCTTCTTCGTGGTGGTCTACATCCACATCTTCCGCGGCCTGTTCTTCAGCTCGTACAAGGCCCCGCGCGAGATGATCTGGCTGCTGGGCGTGGTCATCTTCCTCCTCATGATGGCGACCGCCTTCATGGGCTACGTGCTTCCCTGGGGGCAGATGAGCTTCTGGGGCGCCAAGGTGATCACCGGCCTGTTCGGCGCGATCCCCTTGGTGGGCGAGCCGCTGCAGATCTGGCTGCTGGGCGGCTTCGCGCCCGACAACGCTGCTCTCAACCGCTTCTTCTCGCTGCACTTCATGCTGCCCTTCGTGATCGCGGGCGTCGTGATCCTGCATATCTGGGCGCTGCACATCCCGGGTTCGTCGAACCCCACGGGCGTCGAGGTGAAGCAGGAATCGGACACCGTGCCGTTCCACCCGTATTACACGGCGAAGGACGGCTTCGGCCTGGGCGTGTTCCTGGTGCTTTACACGCTGTTCGTGTTCTTCATGCCGAACCAGCTGGGTCACCCGGACAACTACATCCCGGCGAACCCGCTCTCGACCCCGGCACACATCGTTCCCGAATGGTACTTCTGGCCGTTCTACGCGATCCTGCGTGCCTTCACCCAGGACTTCCTGTTCATGCCGGCGAAGCTGATGGGCGTGATCGCGATGTTCGCCGCCATCCTGGTTTGGTTCTTCCTGCCCTGGCTGGATCGTTCGCCGGTGCGCTCGGGTCTCTATCGCCCGCTGTTCCGCAAGTTCTTCATCTTCGGCCTGCTGCCGACCATGGGGGTGCTGTTCTAC
>JAPYSD010000560.1 GCA_029936705.1 Croceicoccus sp.
GGTTCGCCTGTTCCCAGCACTCGTCCGGCGGCGCGTCGGCGGGCCGCCTGCCGACCGCGACAAGGGGGCGGCCGCCGGTATGCCCGGATGCCCGCAACGCGCGCACGACCGCGCTTCCGACAAAGCCGCTGGCGCCGGTGATCAGCACGGGCGCGGTCCTATGCAATGGGGTTACCCCCGCATTGGACCGCGCGATAATCCGCATGCGCCGCGGGGCCGGGTTGCACAATATCGCGGCATAACGGATGATCGAACCGTATTCTCAGGGGGGCGTACATGAAAGTAGTCATTCTCGCGGGTGGTCTCGGCACTCGATTAAGCGAAGAAACATCGATCCGGCCCAAGCCGATGGTCGAAGTCGGCGGCAAGCCGATATTGTGGCACATCATGCGGCACTACGCGCATTTCGGCTACAAGGACTTCGTGGTGTGTTGCGGTTACAAGGGCGAGGTGATCAAGGAATATTTCCTCAACTACCGTTCGATCAGCAGCGATTTCTCCATCGATCTCGGCAGCGGCAACATCGAATTCCACGCCCCCGCGGGTGAGGACTGGAAGGTCACGCTGGTCGATACCGGCGCGGAATCGATGACCGGCGGGCGCGTGCGGCGCGTGCGCGACATCATCGGGGACCAGCCGTTCTGCCTGACCTATGGCGACGGGCTTTCGAACGTCCCGATCGACCGGCTGGTCGCGTTCCACAAGGCGCAGGGCAAATGGGCGACCGTCACCGCCGTGCTGCAGCCGGGCCGCTTCGGCGCGCTGGGGATGAGCGAGGACGGCCGCGACGTCACCGGTTTCCGCGAAAAGGGCACGCAGGACGGCGGGCACATCAACGGCGGTTTCTACGTCTGCCAGCCCGAGGTGTTCGACCTGATCGAGGGCGACGGCACCATCTGGGAGCGCGATCCGATGGAGCGGCTGGTCGAGCTGAACCAGCTGGCCGCGTTCCGCCACGACGATTTCTGGCAATGCATGGACACGCTGCGCGACAAGACCGTGCTGGAAGAGATGTGGGAGCAGGCTGATTGCCCGTGGCGGCAGGTCTATGCCGGCGGCCCCGCCATCCCGCTGGACGAGAAGGTCGCCTTCCTGCCGCGCGCCAAGCAGACCGCCTGACAGAACGCCTGACACACCGCCGGGCACTCGCACGACCTTCAGGAAAAGCGCGCGAACGGATTGCCGCAGGCCTGGGTGATGCCGTGGTAGCGGACCGGTTCGCTTGCCGCGCTGCGCTGGAAATAGTTCGACCCCATCATGAAACGCGTCGCAACGCGGCGGACGAAAGTCTCGTAAGGGCCTTGCCCGCCCAGCGCCTCGTCCAGCGCGGCAAAGCCCGCGATCTTCTGCATGTACATCAGCGGCCTGACCTTGCCGAGGTCCTCGTCCGACTTGAGGTAATCGGCGGCGAAGGCCTCTGCCGCGCCGGGGGCGATCGGGTCGTTCGGGATATAGTGCCGCACCAGCGCGGCGTAGAAATCCTCCACCTCGGATGACAGGACGAACGCGCCGCCGCCTGCCAGCAGTACCGCGCCGGCCCCGCCGCCGATCAGCGCGTTCCTGCGCGTGAGCCTGGGAATGAATGTCGCCATGATCGCTACCCCACCAGCCTTTCCGCCGAGCGCAGCGACAGCGCCGCCGCGGTCAGCGTGGGATTGACGCTTCCGCTGGTCGGAAAGGTCGAGGTGCCCACCACCACCAGGTTGCGCACCGCGTGGCTGACCAGGTCGCTGTCGATGACCGAATTGTCGATGCCCGTCCCCATGCGGCAGGTGCCCTGCACGTGGCCCAGCGTCGGCCAGATCTTGGGGTCGCGGATCTCCTCCACCGGCAGCGGCTTCAGGATCTCGGGCAGGCGGGCCATCGCGTGGTCCAGCGTGTTCTGCGCATAGGACGACCAGGGCGCGAACTTGACCGCGGGCACGTCGCCGCCATCGTCGAACACGCCGTTGTCGTATTGCATGTGATCCTCGACATAGAGGCCGAGCGGTAGGCATTCGCGCCAGCGCCCCGGCGGGTCGAGCCGCACCCCGTGGTCGAACCCGTTCTTGAAGATCAGGAAGCTGGTGCCGCGGTCCTTGGTGCGCCCGTCCCTTATCAGCGACAGGTTCATCGCGGTCGTCGCGGTGCCGCCGTCGTAATGCTGCAGCCCGTCGAGATAGACCTCGACATTGGCGAGCATCTTTTCGCCTAGGTATCGGCCCACGCCGTGCCCGCCGATGCCCGAACGCAGCATGATGAAGGGCGACCACAGCGCATTGGCGCCCAGCACGCACAGGTCGCATTGCGCCTTCCAGTCCCTGCCGCCTTGCCGGAACTGCACCGATTTCACCACGCCGTCCGCGGTGTCGAGCATCTGCACTTCGGCATCCACCACGATCGATACGGCGGGATGCGACAGCACGTCCTGGAACCCGTTGAACGCGTCGAACTTGGCGTCCACCGGGCACAGAT
>JAPYSD010000561.1 GCA_029936705.1 Croceicoccus sp.
GGCCTCGTCGCAGACCTCTACAAGGCCGTGCCCGAGCTGACCGAAAAGCTGTGAGGTGACGGGCGGCGCGCCATTCGCTCCGCCCCGCTTCCTGTCAGGAACGGGGCAGGAAACCCGCGGCGAGATTGTCGACCAGTCTCCTCGCGGTTTCCTCGCGCGAATGGCCGCCGCCTTCGTGGAACCAGCGCGCCGGCCAGTTCAGCGCGCCCGCAAGGGTAAAGGCCAGCAGGTTGGGATCGCTGCAGGCGATGGACCCGTCGTCGATCCCTTCCACGATCAGGCTGCGCATCTCGCCGTGGATCTGCTGCTTCAGCGCGCGCAGCACGTCGCGGCTTTCCTCGCTCAGCGCTTCATCGGGCGTGCGGATCACGCAGCGTCCGAAATCGCTCATGTTCATCTGCGCATAAGCGACCAGGAAGCTGCGCAAACGGTCGGCCGCGATACCTTCTTCGGCGCGGGCACTGGTCGCCGCATCCAGCAATTGCCGGAGGCCGAAGCGCAGGCATTCCAGCAGCACGTTCTCCTTGTTGCCGAGGTAGTGGTAGACCGTGGGCTTCGTCACGCCGAGCGAGGCCGCCACGTCGTCGAGCGAGGTCGCGTGGAACCCGCGCGTGTTGAACATGCGCACCGCCGCTTCCATCAGCGCCAGTTTCTTGGCCTGCCGGTCGCGGCTGCGCTGCTCGGCGGTTCTGAACGGAGATGGGGTTTGCGCCACGCGTGCTCCTGACTGTTGCTGCTTGTCGTACTATACTAGAACGTAACCTATATTCTCAAGAGTAATCGAAAAGGACCGTGCCATGACCGACCCGATCGTGATTGCATCCTATGCCCGCACGCCGATGGGCGGCCTGCAGGGCGCATTCGCCGATGTGAAATCCACCCAGCTTGGCGCCGCCGCGGTCAAGGCCGCGATCGAGCGTGCCGGGATCGAGGGCAGCGATGTCGACCAGGTGATCATGGGCTGCGTGCTTCCGGCGGGGCTGGGGCAGGCCCCGGCGCGGCAGGCCGCGATCCATGCCGGGCTGGGCGAGCATGTGCCCGCGACCACCATCAACAAGATGTGCGGATCGGGCATGCAGGCCGCGATGATGGCCTATGACGCGATCGCGGGCGGCAGCGCCGATGTCGTGGTCGCGGGCGGGATGGAGAGCATGACCGGCGCGCCCTATCTGCTGCCCAAGCATCGCGGCGGCGCGCGGCTTGGTCACGATACGGTCAAGGATTCGATGTTCCTCGACGGGCTGGAGGACGCCTATGAGGTCGGGACGCTGATGGGCGTGTTCGCCGATCGCGCGGCGACCGAGTACCAGTTCACCCGCGAGGCGCAGGACGATTACGCGATCCGCTCGCTGACGCTGGCGAAGAAGGCGCAGGAAACCGGCGCGTTCGAGCGGGAGATCACCCCGGTCGAGGTAAAGAACCGCAAGGGCGCCCACACGGTGATCGAGGACGAGCAGCCCGCGAAGGCGAACGTCGAGAAAATTCCCACGCTGCGCCCTGCCTTCGTGCCCGACGGCACGGTGACGGCGGCGAACAGTTCCTCGATCTCGGACGGGGCGGCGGCGCTGGTCATGTGCCGCGCCAGCACGGCGGAGAAGCTTGGGATGAAGCCGGTTGCGAAGGTCGTGGGCCATGCGGCCTATGCCCACGCACCCGCGAAGTTCACCAGCGCGCCGGTGCATGCCACGCGCAAGCTGATGGAGCGCATCGGCTGGACCATGGACGATGTCGACCTGTTCGAGGTGAACGAGGCCTTTGCCGTCGTCGCGCTGATTGCCGAGAAGGAGCTTGGCATCGACCGCGACAAGCTCAACGTCAACGGCGGCGCCTGCGCGCTGGGCCATCCCATCGGCGCATCGGGCGCGCGCATCATGGCGACGCTGCTCGGCGCGCTGGAAACGCGCGACCTCAAGCGCGGCATCGCCGCCATCTGCATCGGCGGCGGCGAAGCGACCGCCATCGCGTTGGAGCGGATGTAACGCGCCGACCTGACCGCGCCGACCTGACCGCGCTGGCCTCAGCCGCTGAGCGGGGCCAGCGTTTCGGTGCCCGCGGGCGTCCAGGCGGGCGCGCTGTTCGGCACCAGTTCGCGCGCGACGATGGCAGCGGCGCGTTCGACCGGATCGGCGCCGTGGAAGCGGACCTCGCCGCTCTCTTCCCAGCCGATGCCGTCGAATGCGGTCCGCGTCTGCACCATCTGCGCCACGCGATAAGTGGGCCAGCTGGCGAAGGCGTGATCGAGCGCGCGAGCGAGATCGTCGCCCGGTTCGATCACCGGGCCAAAGCGCCACATCGCGTAATCGGGATTGTCCCGCCAGTCCGCGCCATGTCCGTTCACGAACAGGCAAGGGCGCGGGCGGACGAGATATTCGTACACCTGGCTGCTGACGTCGCCGATATAAAGGTCCGCCGCCAGCGTATAGCTCATGTCGCTCGACCGCCCTGAGC
>JAPYSD010000562.1 GCA_029936705.1 Croceicoccus sp.
CCTTTGATAACGTTAATCAGTTGGGGCAACTCATCCAAGCTTGTACGGCGGATTAGCCTTCCGACACGAGTAATGCGAGCATCATTAGGAGATGCTGATTGAACTCCGTCGAGATCGCTATGCGTTACTCGCATCGACCTAAATTTATAGATGTGAAAAAATCGATTTCCGCGCCCCATCCTTCGCTGACGAAAGAGAATGGGACCACCATCGTCTAGTTTGATAGCCAAGATGATCGTGAGAAAAATTGGCGAGAAAAATAAGAGAGCGCCAGTTGCAATCGCTAGATCCATGATGCGCTTGATCGCACGCTGAGATAATGGGAGCGGTCGAGTGGATACTACCATCGCCGAAAAATTACGCGACCTGCGCAATCCAACGGCACCGAGGTCGTGGCCGACTTCCGTAACGACTTCACCGTCAACGCCGGCAGCACGCAGATAAAACACCCAGTGTTTTCGCTTAGCCGGTGGACAACTCACTATCACCCTATCCATATTCTCGACATAGCGTCCTAGCCGATCGAGCGCTCCCGGATCGTCCACATTTAAATCTAGAAAGCCGCCAGTCGTGTCGAGACGGTAGGCATTTTGAACTTCTACAGGCACGCCTCCGTCCTCGATGACAAGAACATTTTGGGCATCAGGACCCCATGTGGCCGTCATATACCTGGCGACTATATACCGGAACACGCCAATAGCCATTAATGTGAAGAAAACACCGAGAGTAAAGATCGAGCGTGACAGATCGTTTGAAATTTTCGCATAGAAAGTCACAAACAGCAGCACACCTGTAGCGGGGATAATTGCAGCAATTACGCGCGACACCGCATATCCGGCGTCACCAAGGCTACGAGCCGAATATGTCCCGTTATTCAGGGAGATCACCACGAACAAAGGAGTCAAAAGCACCGCCTGCCGGGCAGCATCTGGTGTCAAAAAATTGCCGGTGCGGAGACCACCGCTGATCAAAAATGCCAAACTAATAAGCACGATGTCTATAGCCACCAGCGCCACATAAAAGCGGAGCCGCACCTTCTCCATAGAGGGGGCGAAGGGGCGGGTCCCACCACCGGCCCAAGGGGAAAATTTAACGTGGGAATTCACGCGGCGTGACCATATGTGACTTTAGACCTACCATTATCGCGGGCTGCACTGCATTGCAGCATCGTCATACACTCACGATAACAAGTTTACCACAAGCTGAATCGATTGTTAATGCGAAGGTTGGTCGCCTATTGTCGGCGAAGCGTTGCAATCATATGGCGGAACCGCCATCGCATCATCATCCGCTACGCGCGTGTTCGATACGATGGTGCCCTAAATCAAGGCGCGGCGCGGCGTATCATAGCGATAAATGCGGCTGGTCAGCTGGCGGATTTGCTGTTCGTGAAAGGCGGCAAAGTGTTTCCCTAAAATCACTTTGGAAAAGCTGAGCAAGCTTGCCTGAGTAACTGTAAGACGTGTCAACGCATTCTAGCGTCCTAACCTGACGCTGAAATGAAAAGGCGGTCAGCACCCATGATTATGTTATTCGCATCAACCTTCGGGCGAGAGACCGTACATTGTGATGCAGCAGGAAAACCACATTGCCGCAATGCATTTGCACGATGTATCAGAGGGAAGTCCTGTTGCTCAAGATATTGGCGTTATAACTCCCCACGATTCCTGAACTCGCCCAAAAGGTTCGTCTCCGGCAGGTTTTTCGGCATTTATGGCGAGCCGCCCATTTTGGGAATCTCGGAGCATAAATCTCGATTTCTAAACGTTGATCGCCGCCAATTCCGTCGCAAGAAGTCTTGAGCTGGTAATTTTTAGAGACCGTCTTGCCCATGCTCGTTCTGCTTTACTTTTGCGGCACATGCCCTCTTTGAGCAAGGAGCTCTTCGTCTTTCCATAATTGCCCCCAATCGCCCTTGGAATTGCTTTCAAAGCGTTGGGAGGCTGCGCGATCATTGCGCGCACGAAATTCGATCTCCTGACGCATTTGGCTGGCCAGATCGCCTATCACGAGTCGATAATTGCCCATATGAGATCTTCCTGACCCACAGCGATAAACATCTGCCAATCCATTCGAGAGGTGGATTTTTAACGAAGAATCCTAAGCCATTCATTAACTTGATGAGCTTGCGCCCGCCGCTACCGCTAAATAGGATAGCAAACCGGGTTTCCGAATTTGCGCAATTCCAGGTGAATAAGTCGACGCGATCGAACGAGCTCATTGGGAGCATCGGAATTTCCAATAACGATGACCCTGCCCTTCTAGATTCGAGCAGCTTTCGTGTCGGGTTTCCGAGAGCGGGCTCGACTCTTGGGGCCGTCTGGCAAGGCCGTACACTGACGCCTTAAACGCGACATTAAACGTATCGGCGATATCGATGGCGTACACGGTTTAGCATCTTCTCACGCGCTGATCTTATAGCGA
>JAPYSD010000563.1 GCA_029936705.1 Croceicoccus sp.
GTTGTTTTTGCAACATCAGCGTAGTCTAGCGTCGCCTGAATCGAAAGTACCAGACCTCGTGCCCCAGACGGCGCGCCTTTGCCTCGTAACGGGTTTCCGGCCAGCCGCCGGGGCGGGTCTGGAAATCCCGCGGCGCGTCGGCCAGCCAGTCGAACGTGCCGGTATGGCGCTGCATCACCATCAGCGCGTGGCGCAGATAGACCGGGTGGTCGGTGCCGAAGCGAAACTCGCCGCCCGGCTTCAGCTTGGACGCGATCATCTCGACCGGGCCGTCGTTCATCATCCGGCGCTTGGCATGGCGCGCCTTGGGCCAGGGATCGGGATGCAGCAGGTACACGAAACTTAGCGCCCCGTCGGGCACACGCGCCAGCACCTGCAGCGCATCGCCCATGTGCAGCCGGACATTGCCCAGCGCATCGTCGCGCACATGAGTCAGCGCCTGCGCTACGCCGTTGACGAAGGGCTCGCATCCGATGAAGCCGTGATCGGGCAGCATGTCGGCGCGATAGGCCAGGTGCTCGCCCCCGCCGAAGCCGATCTCGAAATGCAGCGGGCGGTCGTCGCCGAACAGGGTGCGCGAGGATATCGGCCCTTCGTCCGGCACCGCGATCCGGGGTAGCAGGCTGTCGACCAGCTCCTGCTGCGATGCGCGCAGCGCCTTGCCTTTCGACCGGCCATACAGCCGGCTGAGCGTGGTGGGATCGCCTTCCTTGTGCGCAGTCATGGGCGAGGCCGTTAGCGTCCGAACGCGCCCGCGCCAAGTGCGAGAGTGCGCGGCGGCCACAACTGCGCTATCCGCGCGGCATGACGCCGCTCTACCACCCGCCGGTCAAACGCTCGGTCGAGATTGCCGGGCACAAGACCTCGATCAGCCTGGAACCGCTGTTCTGGGACATGCTGCGCGAGGCTGCCGAACGTGAAAAGGCGCCGATCAACGCGTTGGTCGCGCGGATCGACGCCGAACGGATCGCCAGCGAAACCCCGCCGGGGCTCGCCAGTGCGATCCGGGTGTGGCTGGTGACGCACCGGGCAAGGCAGCTGGCCCCGCCCGGCACGCTCACCGATTAGCCTTTATCAGTAATTCGCCGGCGGATCGCTGGCCGGAAAGCTCTGGTCGCTCGATTCGTCGGTCTTGGTCCAGTCGCGGCGCGGCTTGTCGCGCATGGCGGTCGGTCCCGAATCGCGGATCGGCGTGACCTCGTCGGTCTTGTTGTAGTCGCGCGGCTGACCGCCGGCATAGGCAGCGGGCGAGTTGCCCTGGCTGGACTGGTAATAGCGGTAACCGGCATATCCGATCGCACCGAGGGCGGCGAGTTTAAGCAAAGCCATTGGGAATTCTCCTTCTTGCCTCCCCAACGCGCCAGCATCGGCTTCGTTTCAAACCATCATGACGGTTGCGCGATCAATCCGGCGCATCCCGGCCACGCGGCAGCGCATTGACGCCACGCGGCGGCGCATCCGCCCCGGCCGACGTCGCAGGGCGGGCGGGCAGCATCTCCGCCGCGTCCTTCAGCACCTCGCGCTCGCTGGCGTCGGGGGCCGGGGGATCGCCGATCGCCTCGCCGCAACCCGGCAGCAGCACGGCCGCAAGGGCCGCCGCCACCGGCACGGCGAGGCGGGGGCGCATTACTGGCCTTCCATCGCTGCCGACAGGTCGGCCGCGGCATCGTCCGCCTCGTCGGCGGCGGTTTCGGCGGTCGGGTCGACGACCGGATCGGCCGGGGTCGTGGTCGCGGGCATGGCCGCATCCTCGTCCGTCATGTCGACGGTGGCGGGATCGACGGCGGGGTCGGCGTCCATGCCGGGCTGAGCCATCACCTCGGCAGCGGGCATCTCGACATTGTCCGCCTCTGCCGGGGCGTTGGCGTCGTCGGTCGAACCGCAGGCGGCGATCATCAGGGCAGGCGCGGCGACAAGCGCGGCACGGGCAAACATCTTCTTCATATCCGGGGTGACTCCGTAAATGTGACCGTAAGAACTGGACGCCCCCAGGGCGCGCGCGGAATCTAGGCGCGGCGGGCGATGCAGGCAATGATTGCCAACATATAAAGCTTTCTTTATATGCTCGCCCCATGACCTCCGCCCCGCCCCTTGTCGAGCTGCTGCGCGCGATCGACGATCCCACGCGCCTGCGCCTGCTGCGACTGCTGTCGCGCATGGAGCTGGCGGTCGGCGAACTGGCGGAAGTGCTGGAACAGAGCCAGCCGCGCATCTCGCGCCACGTCCGCATCCTGACCGAGGCGGAGCTGGTCGAAAAGCGCAAGGAAGGCAGCTGGGTGTTCCTCAAGACCCGGCTGGACGACAGCGATTCGCCGATGCTGGCTGCGACGGACCGGATGCTGGCTGCGGCGGAGCGCGAGGACGAGGAGAAGGAGCGGAAGAAGCAGGAGAAGGAG
>JAPYSD010000564.1 GCA_029936705.1 Croceicoccus sp.
ACTATGTCGACATCTTCGACGCCGGGCCGACCATGATCGCGCGCACCGACCAGGTAAAGACCATCGCGCAGACCGTGCCCGCCACCATGGCGCAGGCCGAACCCTCCAGCCCCGTCCGCGCGCTGGTCGCCGCCGGCCAGTTGCAGGATTTCCGCTGCGCGATGGCGCGGGTCGAACAGCTGGAGGACGGCGCGCTGGCAATCGACGCCGAGGCGGCCGCTGCGCTGGCGCTGAAACCCGGCGACACGCTATGCTGGGCGCCGCGATGAACGACGCCGGAAAGAAGGCCGCTGGGAACAAGGATCGGGCCATGCTGCGCGAGATCAATTTCGACGGGATCGTCGGACCTTCGCATAATTACGCGGGGCTCAGCTTGGGCAACCTTGCCGCCACGCGCCACGCGGGCGACATCGCCTTCCCGCGCGAGGCTGCGCTGCAGGGCATCGCCAAGATGCGGCACAACATGCGGCTGGGGCTGGCGCAGGGGTTCTTCGTGCCGCTGCCGCGTCCCAATCCCGGCTTCCTCGCGGACATGAGCGTGGGCGCGGAGGACGATTTCGATCCGGCGCTGACCGCGATGGCGTGGTCGGCCAGCGCGATGTGGACCGCCAATGCCGCAACCGTGTCCCCTGCCCCCGATACGGCGGACGGGCGCTGTCACCTGACGGTCGCGAACCTGGTCACCATGCCGCACCGGTCGATCGAATGGCCCGACACGCTGCGCCAGCTGCGCACCGCCTTTGCCGACAGCGCGCATTTCGCGGTGCATGGCCCGGTGCCGCCGACCTTCGGCGACGAGGGCGCGGCGAACCACATGCGCATGGGCCCCGCGCATGACGAGCCGGGGGTCGAGATCTTCATCTATGGCCGGCCCGGCGGCCGCTTTCCCGCGCGCCAGCACGAGCAGGCGTTCCGCGCCATCGCGCGCCGCCACGGGCTGGACCCGGCGCGTTGCATCTTTGCCGAGCAGGCACCCGCGGCGATCGAGGCGGGGGCGTTCCACAACGACGTGGTGGCGGTCGCCAACGAACAGGTGCTGTTCTGCCACGAGCAGGCCTTTGCCGACCGCGACGCCTTGTTCGCCGCGATCCGCGACAAGCTGCCCGCCGCGCAGATCGTCGAGGTTCCGGCCAGCGCGGTCAGCCTGGAGGATGCGATTTCGAGCTACCTCTTCAACGCGCAGCTGGTCACCCTGCCGGAGGGGGTGCAGGCGCTGATCGTGCCGACAGAGGCGTGGGAAAACAGGCCGGTACGCGCGTTCCTCGACGCGATGATCCAGGGCAACGGCCCCATCCGCAAGGTGCTGCCGGTGGACGTGCGCCAGTCCATGGCGAACGGCGGCGGCCCCGCGTGCCTGCGGCTTCGCATGGTGGCTGACCCCGCGGCGGTGGACCCGCGCTTCATGCTGGACGAGGACAAGGCGGCCCTGCTGGAGCGTGTGATTTCAAGTCATTGGCCCGAACGCATCGCCTCCGCCGAATTGGGGAGCGAGGCGCTGGCGGACCGGGTTCGCGATGCCCGTGCGGCGCTTTGTTCGGCACTCGAACTCAAGGAACTTGGTTAACGCTTTTGCCGGGAACCGGAGCAATTGTTACCAAGTTGTTAACACGAGGATTCGTTAAGACGCCAACGCCGTAGACACCCAGGGGGAGAGAACCCGCCTTGTTCGCCGCTGCCAAACTCAAGAAGCTGGGCCGCCTGTTCGTCATCAAGACGAAGGTCGAGGCATATATGGTGATCTATGCCCTTGGCCTTGGCGCGGCGGAGCGCGGCACCCACTACCTCGACGTCTATCCCGGCTATGGCGGCTATCTGCTGATGTTGGCCTGCACCGGATCGGTGTTCATGGCGGGCGCCAAGATCATCGACTGCGTGAACATGGAGCGCGAGAAGGCCGAGGCCGAAGCCGCGCAAAACGCCGCCGTCCCTGCGGAGTGATCGCCCGGGCGGCGCCATCGGGGGAAATACCGATGGCCGATCCGCGCTTCCCCACATAGCCATGGCACAGGACTGACCGATCTCCGGTCGGTTGTGCTTGGAGCGGTAAGATGGCGAACAGGTTGAAATTGCTGGCGATCGCCGCCGCCGCGTGGCTGCCCGCCGCCTGCGCCGCCACTGCCCCGATCGGCGAAGCACCGACGCTGGCCCCGCCCACCTCGATCGAAGAGACAGGCGTCATCAGCGAGCAATATCCGCTGCCCCGCGGCTTTCTCGCGCCCGGTGCCGCGCCCGACAGCCTGGCCCTCCTCCCGCCGCCGCCTGCCGATGGTTCCGCCGCGAAGGCCGCCGACCAGCAGGCCTATGCCGATGCGCTGACTGCGCCGCCCGAACGGCAGGCGCTGGCGGCCCGCGATGCCGATCTGGGCTGGCCCGCCGTGGTGTCCTCGTT
>JAPYSD010000038.1 GCA_029936705.1 Croceicoccus sp.
CGTCGATGCTGAAGCGTGCCATGACCGGACTGGGCCTTGCCGCCGCCCTCTGGGCCGCTCCCGCCGTTGCGCAGGAAGCGCCGCGGATCTTCGCCGGGACCAATGGCGAGATCGAGGCGACCTTTTCCAACAATTGCGTCGTCTATTACGACGCCGACGGCAGGCGGAAAAGCGCGAACGACAATTGCACGCGCGGCCAGAGGAGCCAGGCCGACACCGGCGTGCAGGCCTATCGCCGGGAACAGGGGATGGACGGATACCCCGGTAGCGAAGCGCCTCCCGGAGGGTTCGGCGGCCATGGGAATCGCGATTACGGACCGCCCGAGGTCGTGATGGACCGCCATGGCCGCAGCCACGTCAATGTCGGCGCCGCCTGCATCGTCTATTACGACCGCGACGGCGACCGGGACGGGACGAACGACCACTGCTCCCACTCCGACAGGGGCAAGGCCGACGACGCGATGGAGGGCTATCGCAGGGAGCAGGGCCTCAACCGCACGCATCACTCGGGCTATACCTACGGGATCCCGGTGCTCCAGCTGCGCAACGGCAATTACCAGGCGACGGTTTCGGGGACCTGCACGGTCTATTTCAACGACAAGGGCGGCCTGATGAGCTCCCTGCCGGATTGCACCACCGGCGAGAAGGCCAATGCCTCGGTCGCCGTTCTGCAATATCGCCGGAACAACTGACCGGCGCGGGCCAACGAGGGGGATACACGATGCGCAAGGGCAAGCTGCTGACCGGCACCATCGGAACGATCCTCCTTTTGGCAGGCGGTTCGGCCCTTGCGGACGACGCGGATCCGGCAGACGACGCCGACAGGCTGGCCTTTTCGGTCGAGAACATGGACCGGTCGGTCGACCCGGCCGAGGATTTCGCGCGCTATGCATCGGGGGGCTGGTTCGACCGTGTCTAGCGGCCCGCCGACCAGCCCGTCTTTGGCTTCATGCAGATCATGGGCGATGCGATCAGCCAGCAGATGACGAGCGTGCTGGCCGAAGCGGCCGCGGCGTCCTCGACCGCTTCGCGGGGTAGCCCGACCCAGCAGGTCGGCGCGCTCTACAACTCCTATCTGGATACGGACCGCATCGAGGCCGCTGGCCTTGCACCGATCGCGGGGGAACTCGCGCGGCTGGACGCGGTCGACAGCAAGGAGGCCTTGGCCGCCTATCTCGGCACCTTCTCGGCGCGGACCGGGCAGTGGCCCTTCGTGGAAATATCGGTCTTCCCGGACCTGTCCGACGTAACGCGCAACGCGGTCTACATGGAGATGGGCAGCCGGACGCTGACGATCGGTGCGATCTACGAAAGCCCCGAGGATTCGCCGCTTCGCACCATCTACCGCGATTATGCCGCGGCGATGCTGGAGGCTGCCGACGTGCCGCCGGACCGTGCACGCGCGGCTGCCGCCAGCGCTCTCGCCATCGATACCATGCTGCATGCGGGCGAACTCGATCCGGTCAAGAAGGTGGACCGGCGCAATGTCAACAATCCGCGCACGAACGCACAATTGCGCGCGGAGTCGGCGGGTTTTGCGGTAGACGCCTATCTGCAGTCCATGGGGTTCCAGGTCCCGGACCGGGTAATCCTGATCGATCCGGATGCGGCCAGCACGCTTGGCCGAGTGATGGAGACCTTCACCCTCGACCAGCTGAAGGACTATCTCCGCCTGCGCCTGCTCCAGTCGTTCGCGCCGGTCCTCACCTCGAAGCTGGAAGGCCCGAAACGGCAGGTGAATATTGCGCTTCTCGGCGCCTATGCCGACAAGCCGCGCGAAGCTTCGGCGGTCGGGTTCCTGCAGGGGGCGATGGGCCAGCCGCTGGGCCACCTCTATGTCGACAATTTCTTTTCCAGGCCGCAGGAAGGTGCCGGGATCGACATGATCCGCCGAATCCAGGCGGAATTCCGCAAGCGGGTCGAGGCCAACGACTGGATGGCCCCGGAAACGCGGGACGCCGCATTGGAAAAGGTCGATGCGCTCTATTACCGGGTCGGCTATCCCGACCGCTGGATCGACTATGGCGATGTGGAAATCGGCGCCGACCCGGTGCAGAATGCCATCAACCTGCACCAGTTCGACATGGCGCGCATGGTCGCCATGCAGGGTTCGCCGGTCGAGCACTGGGCCTTTTCCGACCCTCTCCACACGCTGCCGACCATCGTCAATGCCGCCTACGACCCGCTGATCAACGGGTTCGAGGTTACCGCCGCCATCGCGCAGCCGCCGATCTTCTCGCCAGAGCGCGATGCCCCGCTCTATTTCTGCCGGCTCGGCGCGATCATCGGCCATGAGATGACCCACGGCTTCGATACCGGCGGGCGCAATTTCGACGCGAAGGGCAATTTGCGCAACTGGTGGACGCCCAGCGACGAGGCCCGCTTCGATGCGGAGACGCAGAAACTGATCGACCAGGCAGGCGCCTATGAAGTGCTTCCGGGCGCCTTCGTCAACGGCGGCCTTACGGTGACCGAGAACCTGGCCGACATCGGCGGCATCACGCTCGCCCACGCCGCGCTCATGAACTATTTGGCAGAGCATCCCGACGAGAATGTCGAGATCGACGGCCTCGACCCCAGCCAGCGCTGCTTCATCGCCTTTTCGCAGCTTTGGGCCGAACAGCGGTCGGACGGGGCGATGCGCGCGCAGCTGGAGGACAACCACGCGCCCAGCAATTATCGCGCGTTCGCTCCGCTCCAGCACCTGGACGCATTCTACGACGCATTCGACATTCACGCGGGCGACCCGATGTGGCTTGCCCCGGAAAAGCGGATCGACATCTGGTAGCGGTTTCGACGGGGGGAAGCATGGCAGACACGGACCGCGACGCGGTTGCAGTTTCGCAGAGGGATTACCCTTTCTACAAGGGATGGCCGGTCGATATCCCGGCCCTGAAGTGGCTTGTGCCGCTGGCCAGCGTCGCGCTGGCCTCCGCGATATTGCTGGGGCAGCTGACGATCTTTGCAAACGGCTATCTTCAGCTCGTGCCCGGGCTGCTGCTGGCCCTTCTCCCGATGCTCGGCCTCGCGCTTGTCGCGGGCAGGCACTGCATGGCCCTGTTCCGCCGGGTTCGCCTGAAGGACATCGGCTGGATGTTCGGCTTCGCCGTGCTGAACTACGCGCTTGCCGTGCCGCTGGGTTATTTTTCGATGCGCTACATCCAGACCGAGCCCAATGCCGCGATCGCGGGACTGGGCGACCTGGAAACGGCGGCCAAGGTGCAGTTCTTCGTGAACTCCATTCCCCAGCTGATCGGCGAGGAGCTGATCACGATCGTCCCCTTCCTGGCGATCCTGTATTTCCTGACGCGCAAGATGGGCCTGTCCACCCGAAGCGCGGTCATCGCTGCCTGGCTGATCACCGCGGTCTGGTTTGCGTGCCTCCACCTGCCGACCTACAACTGGAACCTGCTGCAGTGCCTGATCCTGATCGGCGTGGCGCGGCTGGTGCTGACGCTGGCCTATATCAAGACCAAGAACGTCTGGGTCTCGGCAGGGGCGCATATCATCAACGACTGGGCGACGTTCACGCTGTCCTTGGTCGCGGCAAGCACAGGAGCCGGTTGAATGACGATCAAGTCCCTTATTATGCCTGACAGCCTGCTCGCGCATCTCGGCGTGCCGGTCGCCCTGCTGCTCGGCCTGGCGGCAGCCTTGGTGCCGTCGACCGGATATGCGCAGGGGGCGAAGGCAAGCTCTCCGCCCGAATTCGCGCGCAAGATCGACACGCTGAAACCGGGCGAATGGGTCTGGGCGCCCGAGGTCGCGCCCAGCGGTCCGGTGCTGATCTATGTCGACCTCTCGCGCCAGATCGCGATGGTCTATCGCAACGGCATCCGCATCGCGGCGACCACGGTCTCGACCGGCAAGCCCGGCCATTCCACGCCCACCGGCATCTTCACCATCCTGCAGAAGGACGCCAAGCACCGGTCCAGCACCTATAACAACGCGCCCATGCCCTATCAGCAGCGGCTGACGTGGGACGGGGTCGCGCTGCACGCCGGCGGTCTGCCCGGCTATCCCGAGAGCCATGGCTGCGTGCACCTGCCGATCGGCTTCGCGCGCGAATTGTTCTCTATCACCGATCTTGGCGGCACCGTCGTCGTCGAGGGCGATGCCGCCAACCACCTCGCCACCAGCGAGAACAGCCTGCTGGCCCCGTTCAACGAGCGCGGCGAAGCGATCGAGACGATGACCCTGCGAAGCGGCGAACGCTTCCGCTGGCATCCCGAACTTGTCGCGAGCGGTCCGCTCTCGATCATCGTCTCCAAGCTCGACCAGCGCATCGTGGTGCTGCGCAGCGGCGTCGAGATCGGGCGCAGCGTCGCCACCATCGACGATCCCGACCCGGGTTCGCATGTCGCCACCCGGATCGTCGAGAATGGCGGCGCCAAGTGGACCTTCGTCGGCATGACCGGGCACGAGGACGAGGACGGCAGGCCGCTTGACGAGGCGCAGCTGAACCGCGTGCGCATGCCGCGCGAATTCCGCGACCTGCTGATGGCCGCCGTCGAACCCGGCACGACCATGCTGATCACCAATTCCCGCGTGGGTAGCGGGGCAAGGCCGCACCTGACGCTGATGGATGCGACCCAGCACCACGACTGATCGATCCGGGTCGCTTCCGGTCTTTCCGCACAGGTTGAGCGAAGGAGGAGAAACACGATGATCTGCAAGGGCTCCGGTAGAAGGCTTGCCGCGGCAAGCGCCGCGATCGCCATGATAATCGCGCCGCCGGGCGCGGTGATGGCGAAGGACCACGACCGCGATCACGATCGCCATCACGACCACGACCGCCACCGCCATCACGACGACGATCACAGCGCGGCAGGCGTGGTCGCGGGCCTTGCCATCGCGGGTGTGCTGGCAGCCGCCGTCGCCAGCAAGAAGAAGAAGGAGCGCGAGCGGGAGCGCTATTACCGCGACGACGAATATTACTATCACCACGACCGCGCAGCATTCGCGCCCGAGGGGTCGCGGGACACCTGGTGCTATCGGGAGAACCGGTCGTGCTACACCAACGGCCATTATTCCAGCCGCTGGACCAGCTATGAATTCGGGCATGATCGGAGGTTCTAATGGATAGGATGTTCTCGAAATGCGCGATGATCGCGCTGCCGCTGGCCGCCATGCTGACCGCGGCATGCAGCGAGGTCGAGGCCGATACGACTACGCAGGATGCCGCCACCCCCGGCGAGAACGGCGAGAACGTGCCGGCAGCGGTCCACATGCAGATGAGCGTCGACGACGCGCTGAACGAGGCGATGAAGGATTCGTTCAACACCGGCCAGATCACCATGCTCAAGAACATGGGTCACCAGGTCACCGTCGCCGAAAGCTGCGAGGGGTTCGAAGTCGACCAGGACCTGTTCGCCAGGGAAATGAACCTGATCCACTATGACGAGGACGGCAATCAGAAGGACCTGACCGACGCGGAGCTGAACACGCTTGAGAAGAAGGCGCTGCTGGGGTTCGGCATGGCGATGGGTTCGCAGATGGCGATCGCCGCGTTCGACGTGAACAGCTATTGCGATGCGGCCGAGCAGGAACGCGCCAGCATGACCGACGGCGATAACGGCGCCATGATCTGGAAGACTCCAGCCTGACCCGTTACTCCTGTCCTGCGCCGTGCCGGGACGGCCTCGGTCCGAAACGGTCCGATGTCGTCCCGGCAGGCGCCTTTCCGGCGGGCATCTCGCCGCGGCGGGAAGAGCCGAGAGGGGAATGTCGGTGAAGCAGTTCAAGTGGCTTATGCTGGCGGCCTGCTGGTTCCTCTTCGCGGGGCTGACGGGCATGCCCGCTGCGCTGGCGGCCAGCGAGACCGCTCCGGTCGCCGCGCGCTCGCCAGACGTGTCGCCGCGCGAGGCCACTTCGTTCGATGCGCTGATCGGCGGGTTCGACGCCCGCGCCGCCAAGGCCCGGGCTCTGCTGCGCCGGAAGCCCGGCGACCAGCCCATCGAATATCAGAATGACCTGGCCACCATGCGATCGGCAATGGCCGCAGACCGCGATACCATCGACAGCCTGATCGCGCGCAGCACGTTCGACATCAGGCTGCTCAACGCCCAGATCGAGGCGCTGGGCCCAAAGCCGGGCGACGGCGAAAGCGAACCCTCCGCCATATCCTCGCGGCGCGAGAGGCTGGACGAGAAGCTGTCGCGCGCGATGGCTCCGATCCTGGAACTGCAGGAAAGGCGGGCCCGGGCGGCCCTGCTCGTAGCCGACATCGATGCGCGCACCGGCGTCCTCATGAACAACCGCCGTCTCGAGCGCAGCCTGTCGCCGCTCGATCCGCGAACCTGGGTGCGGGCCGCTGGCGAAATCCGCAACGGCATCGCCAACATAGGCTCGCGCCCGTCACCCGTCGCCAACCCGCTGCTGTTCGTGGCCGGCGGGATGGTGAGCATCCTGGTCCTGGGCGCGATATCCTACTGGCTGGCCCGCAAGGTCTGGCACGCCATCGTCGAGCGCGTCATGCGCAGGATCGAACGCAGCGACGGCGTTATCCGTCACCTCGCGCTGATCATGGCGCTCGACCTGATCGCGGCAATCGTCTTCGTGATCGCGCTGGCCATCAGCGCGTCGCTCTTCGTCATCACGCTCGTCGCCATCTTCGACCCGGCAGAGGTCTCGATGATCGTGGCGACACTGGTGGTCGCGGCAGTCATCGTCGCCGGCGGCCAGTGGCTGGGACGCAGCATCATGGCATCGCCGTTCAAGCAGCTTCGCCTGCTGGTGCTGCCGCCCGATACAGAGAAGACAGCGGTCGCCATCATACGCAACCTCTCGATCCTGCTCGCGGGCGAATTGTTGCTGGGCGTGCTGGAGGAACGCGGCATGCTGGCGGTCAACGTATCGCGCCTGCTGTCCTCCATCCTCATCGCGGGGGGTGCGTGGCTGATCTGGCGCATGGCGGCCCTGCTGCAGCTTGCCCGCCGATACGAGCGTGAGCAGCATCCGTCGGAGGAGCCCCACGGGGCAGCGATCAATTTCAGCGGCACCATCGCGCGCCTGATCCGGTTCTTCGCCATCGCGGCAGTGGCGGCCGCCGTGGCCGGATACGTGTTCCTCGCCCGCTCGATCCTGACGTCGACCCTGCTATCGCTGGCGCTGGTCTGCCTCGCCGTCTATTTGCATCGCAGCGTGACCCTGGCGATCAACAGCCTCGCCGCCGGGGCGCTCAGGCATTACCGGCGGCTTCTACACTTCCTGCCGCTGGTGACGGGTCTCATCCTCGTCCTGATCGTGCTGCCCATGCTGGCGATCATCTGGGGTTACGACGCCAACCAGATCGGCGAAGGCATATTGCTGCTGAAGAACGGCGTCGAATTCGGCCAGGTCAGGGTCTCGGCGGGCGATGTCATCACCTTCTTCATCGTGTTCTTCATCGGCTTCTTCATCACCCGCTGGATCCAGCGTTTCATCAGCCTGGCGATTATGCCCGAACTGGGCATCGACACCGGGGCGCAGGCATCGATCATCACCTTCCTGGGATATGTCGGGATAACGCTGGCGGCCTTCATCGCGATCGCGACCACCGGGCTCGATCTCTCCAGCCTGGCCTTTGTCGCCGGTGCGCTGTCTGTCGGCCTAGGCTTCGGCCTGCAATCGGTGGTCGAGAATTTCGTCAGCGGCATCCTGCTGCTGATTGAGCGTCCGATAAAGGTGGGCGACTGGGTCGAGGTCGGCGAATATTCGGGCATCGTCCGCAAGATCGCAGTGCGTTCCACGCATATTGAGACGTTCGATCGCCACCAAATCATCGTGCCCAATTCGCAGCTGATCACCGAGGTGGTAAAGAACCGCAGCTTCTCGGTCGGTCCCTCGCGCATCATCGTACCGATCGGCGTTGCCTATGGCACCGACCTGGAAAGGGCGCGCGACGTGCTGCTCGAAATCGCGCACGCCAACGAGAAGACTTTGGAATATCCCGAACCGGCCGTCGCGATGGACGGCTTTGGCGACAGCGCGATCAACCTCAAGATACTCGCCTTCGTGGCAGACGCGACCGATGGCGCGCCCACCGCGTCTGCCCTCAACTTCGCCATCGCCCGCCGCTTCGAGGAAGAGGGCATCTCCATCCCCTTTCCCCAACGCGAATTGCACGTACGGTCATGGCCGGAAGGGCAAGGAGCCTGAACGGTCAGCGCTACCGCGAACCGGTCCCCGCATCCACAGACCCGCTATCGATCGGCAGACCTCCTTGAACGGGCTGAAGCCGGTCCCGACTCTGTAGTGCCGAGGCGTCAGTCGCCCCGGTCCGCTTCCTGCGCCACCGCGTAGAGATAGTCGACATAGGCCATCACCGCCTCGTCCAAACCGTTGACCTTGGGGTCGCTGCTTTCGATCAGGAACCATTCGTTGGGCGCATGCGCACCGCTGCCGCGGCTAAGGCCGAACTGCGACGCGGGCAGGTTCAGTGGCGGACCGTTGAAGATCACGCCCGGCCAGCTGCCGGCATTGCGCGGGATGATCGAATAGGGAACGCCGTCCTGTTCGAACAGCGCCTTCTGCGCGCGGATCAGCGTGCTGTCCTCTTCCGTCTCGTTGGGGCCATAGCCGCCCGACACCGTCACCTGCACGTCGTCGAAGCCGCGCTTGGCCAGATGCGCCTTCAGCTTGGACACGGCCTCGTCCTTGGTCATCGCGGGGACCAGGCGGAATTCCAGCTTGGCCTCGGCCCGGCCGGGCAGGACGGTCTTGCCGCCGGGCCCGGTATAGCCCGCGTTCAGCCCCTGGATGTTGACGGTGGGCTGCGAATAGAACCGCTCCAGGCTGGTCACATAGGGTTCGTCGTCGATCCAGCGGCCGACGCCCAGGCGCTCCTTCTCCTGCGCCTCGGGGTTCAGCCTCGCATTCTCGGCGATCAGCTCCTTCTGCCGCTCGGTCAGGGGGCGCACATTCTCGAACCAGCCGTCGATCGCGGGGGTGTGCCCATCATCCGCGACCAAAGTGTCGAGCGCCTTGACCAGCCGCCACGCGGGGTTCTCAATCCGGGCACGGTTGGACGAATGGATGTCGGTCCTGGGATACTTGTCCGACGTCTCGCCGCCCACGACCAGCTGGAATTCGACCGCGCCCTTGGCGCCCAGCGTGATGGTCGCGCTGCCATCCTCGCCCTGCGCGGCAGAGGGGATGAAGACGCCGATGGTCTTCGCCAGCGCGTCGCGCACTTCCGGCACGGCGACCACCTGGTCGAAATGGGTGGAGGCGACTTCCTCCTCTCCCTCGGCGACGAGGACGAGATTGACGGGCAGCTTGCGGCCGCTGGCCTGGATCGCCTTGATCGCGGTCAGGAAAGCGGTTTCCGGCCCCTTCTGGTTGACCGCGCCGCGCCCGACCATCGTCAGGCCCTCGCCCTCCCGCTCGACCAGCTGGCCTTCCAGTGGCGGCGAATCCCATTCCGCCGGATCGAATTGTTTCACGTCATACATGAAATACAGGCCCAGCGTGGTGTCCGCCCCGGCGTCCAGCGTGGCGAATACCGCCGGCACGCCATCGGTGGGGATGACCTTGGCCTGCTGGAACCCGGCATCCAGCGCCAGCTGCTTCATGTATTCGGCGCCCTCGGGCGTGTTGCGCTTTTCCGCAGCGATGGTCGGCAGCGCGATCCAGTCGCGCAGGGCCTCGACATTCGCGTCATGCTGGGACTTGACCGTGCCCGCGATCTGGTCGCGGTCGGGGGTTTGCGCCGCCACCGGCATGGTCGAGGATGCCAGGAGCGCCGCCATCAGAACGCGCGAAAGCCGAACCGTCATATTGAATGTCCCCCCATGGTGAATGGCACGACGCTACCACCGCGATCGCGCTTTGCAACGGGTTTGCCGCGCTGCACATACCGCACCGGACGCGGTAAAGGCCCAGGCAGGGGAAAACCGGGGGCGTCGACGCGCCCCCGGCGGTTTTCGATCGGGGAATCAGGCCGTCGTGTCGACCACTTCGGCGCCGGGGCCGTTCTTCAGGATCGATTCAATGGCGTTCTTCGCGCTGGCTTTCGAAGTATAGCCCTCGGTCCAGAACATGGTTTCGGAATTATAGCAGAAATAGGCGACATACTCGCCCTTCTTGTTCTGCCGGATTTCAAAGCGATGTGCCATGGCGTTGCCCCCGTTTCTGGCCGTCTTGCGATTGGTATCGCCATGGATACCATCGCGAACCGCGGGTGCAACCCTTGCGGTATTGCGCGTCAGAAGCGGTCGGCGCGGAATGGTGCGGGATCGACGCCCACGGCAGGGCCGACCGGATCGCGGCCCAGCAGCATGGCGGCGGCCATGTCGGCGGCTGCGGGCGATGTCTGGATACCGAACCCGCCCTGCCCCGCGCACCAGAAAAAGCCCGGAACCTGCGGGTCGAAGCCATAGACCGGCGCACGATCGGGCGCGAAACTGCGCAGTCCCGCCCACTTGCGCTCGACCGCCTCGACCTTCCAGTCGACGGCCTGCTCCAGCCGCTCGATCGCCAGCGCCACGTCGATCTCGTCGGGTGCGGCATCGCAGGCGGGCGACGGCGTCTCGTCATTCGGGCTCAGCCAGAGGCGGCCATGCTCTGGCTTGAAGTAGAAGCCCTCGCGAATGTCCAGCACCAGCGGCAGATCGGCTGGCGCCGCCGGCCGGCAGCGCAATTGCACCACCGTGCGGCGCAGCGGCGCGATGCCGATGGGCTTCGCGCCCGCAATGCGCGCCACCTCGTCCGCCCAGGCGCCCGCCGCATTGACGATGACGCGCGCCGTCAATGTGTCGCCATCGGCCAGCGTCAGCTGCCACGCATCCGCCTCGCGCCGGGCTGCCGCCAGCCGGGCGCGCGTCCGTACCCTGGCCCCGCCCGCCCTTGCGCGGCCCAGGAAATGCGCGTGCAGCGCGGCAACGTCGATGTCGGCACATCCTTCGCTCCAGGTGCCCAGCACCCATTCGGGCCGCAGCCCGGGCACCAGCTCGACCAGCCGGTCGCGGCCCAGCCGCTCGATCCGCGCTCCCAGCGCCCTGAAGCGCGCAATGAATGCGTCGATCGCCGCCTCGTCCTGCTGCCTGCCGATATGCAGCACGCCGCGCTGTGTCAGGAAGCCGCCCTCGCGCAGAAAGGGACCGCTGGCGACGGTCAGCGGAAAGATCAGCGGCCCGCCATAGGTCTCTTCCCAGAACGCGGCCGAGCGGCCCGTCGCGTGATAGCCGGGCGCGTCCTCCGCCTCGAGCAGCAGGACCGACGCCTCGCCCACAAGGCTGGCGGCCAGGCTGGCGCCTGCCATGCCCGCGCCGATGATCGCGATGTCGCAGCTGTCCGTCATTGGCGGCCTTCCCGGGCAGCATGCCCTGCCAGAAAGGCGTCGATGCGGGCCAGCGCGCGGTCGCGCACAGGATCGGCCTCGCGCAGGATCTCGTGCGCGGCCTCTGGCCCGAATTCCAGCAGCTGCGCATCGGGCAGCAGGCGCACTGCGCGGCGGATCGCGCGGGCACTGACCAGCCGGTCGGCATTGGTTGACACGACCAGCACGGGCACCCTGACCCGGGCCAGCATTTCGGCGCGGGCGGTGCGGCGCATCGATGCGGCGGCGCGTTCGACCCAGCCCCAGCTGGGCGCGCCCAATCGCAATTGCGGGCGCTCCTCGCGCCAGAACAGCTCGTCCTGATATCGGGAGGCGTCATGCGTCAGGATGCCCTGCCGCGCCCCGGCGGGCTGACCCGGCTTCTCCCCCATCTTCCATGCCGGGCGCGTGACGGGGCCCAGTGCCGCCATGAACCGTGCAGCACCATGCCACATCCACGGGGCCAGCGGCGGCCCGGCGAACCCCAGCATCGGCGCGACCAGCACCAGCGCATCGGGATCCGCCGCTCCTTCGGCGACGGCGCGCAGGGCGAGATGCCCGCCCATCGAGTGACCGACCAGCACATGCGGTCCGCCATCTTCGCGATTCGCCCGCGACTCGGCCTTCCAGGCGCGCCAGAAACCGCGCAGGTCGTCGATCCACTGCGCGAAATCGCCGATGTGGCCGGTCGCGTCGTCGCAGCCCAGCCGCCCCGATCCGCCCTGCCCGCGCCAGTCGATCGCGCTGACGTGCCAGCCCTCGGCAAACCAGTGCTCCAGTGTTTCCAGATATTTCTCATACGCGTCGCCGCGCCCGCCCAGGAACAGCAGCGAACCGCGCGATTGCGCGGGTTCGGGCCAGTCGATGCGGCGAATCGCATGCCCGTCGGCGGCATGCCACACCGATTCGCGCGCATGGGCGGGGATCGCACGGCGGACCGCTGCCGGATCGGCCACGGGCATGACGGAAGGTTCGGGCGGGGACGGGGTCAAGGAAGCGGGTTCACTTGGGTAACGGCATCTTCGCGGGCATGGTTACTGTTTGGTAAGTCCTGCCCTTTAGACCGGCCCCTAATCAGGGGGAACCGGTTGGACATGAACACGCCACTCATCGCTTACGGACTGCTAGCGGCCTTGGCAATCGCGGTGCTTTACGCCGGGATCACCGACCTGCGCCATCGCAAGATCACCAACCGGCTGACCGGCACGCTGGCGATCGCCGCGCCTTTGTTCTGGTGGGCCAGCGGGCTTTCGCTCTGGCCCGGCGTCGCGATCCAGCTGGCGCTGGCGGTGGGCTGGTTCGCGTTCGGGGCACTGCTGTTCCAGATCCGCCAGATGGGCGGCGGCGACATCAAGCTGTTCACCGCGCTGGCGCTGTGGCTCGAACCCTCGCTGTTCATGATGGTCGTCCTGCTGACGATGGCGGTCAACGGCGTTGCCACGCTGGTCGTGCTGCGCGGCGTCCGGCGCGTCCGGCGCGAAGGGCTGCCCGTCGATGCACGCGCCACGCCCTATGGCGTGTCGGCGGCGCTGGCGATGCTGGTGATGTTCGCGGTCCGCTACGGCCCCGCGATCGAGACCGCGTTTTCGACGAATTCTTTGAATTTTGCGTGATGAGCGGGTCGCCTTGACCTGATTTTAACCATTGCCGGTGAGTCTGGCAGCACGAGTTGGGGAGAGAATCCCCGTTCCGATTGACGAAGGGGCTTTGGAGCCATGGACAAGAAGAAGCTGATCCTGCTGGCCGTCGCGCTGGTCGTCGCGGTGGGGACCGCGCTGATGGCGCGCAGCATGTTCGCCGGGGGCACCGCCCCCAGGGCAGAGGCCGCCGTGGCCGAGCCCGAAGGTCCGCGCGTGCTGGTCGCCCAGCGTGCGCTGCCCGTCGGCACGATCATCACCGCCGACGCGCTGCAGTTCAAGATGTGGCCCAAGGAAATGGTGCAGGATGCCTATTTCGTCGAGGGCGAGGCCGATATGCAGAAGCTGCTCGGCACCGTCGCGCGCTTCCCCGTCACCGCCGGCCAGCCGCTGACCAAGGGCACGCTGGTGCAGCCGGGCGACCGCGGCTTCCTGGCCGCGGCCCTGGGCCCCGGCATGCGCGCCGTGACCGTCACCGTTTCGGAAAAGACCGGCGTCGCGGGCTTCGTGTTCCCGGGCGACCGCGTCGACCTGCTGCTGACGCAGGCCATCGGCGGCGGCCGCGACGAACCCGGCTTCAACGCGACCGAGAC
>JAPYSD010000565.1 GCA_029936705.1 Croceicoccus sp.
CTTCAGCACCGCCGTGGGCGCGGATTCGCGTATCAGCGCCGCGTTCGGGACCGCCATCGGCAAGGTCGCGACGGTTTCCGCGCAGGGCGGCAGCGCGATCGGTGCCTATGCGCGCGCTTCGGGCGTGAACGGCATCGCATTCGGTACCGACGCCGATCTGAACGACGGCAGCCGCCTGGGCGCCGATGCATCGGGTGCGAACTCGATCGCGATCGGCACCAATGCCGGGGCGACCGCCGAATCCGCGACCGCCATGGGCACGCAGGCGAACGCCGGCGGCGGTTTCAGCAATGCGATCGGCTTCCGCGCGCAATCTGCGGGCCTTCGTTCGACGGCGGTCGGCAATTTCGCCAGCGCCGCCGGGCGCGATTCCGCCGCCTTTGGCCGGTCGGCCAATGCTTCGGGCGTGCTGTCGGGCGCGTTCGGCTATGAAGCGAATGCAAGCGGCGGCCGCGCTGTCGCCATGGGCAGCCAGGCCGTGGCCAGCGGGTCGGCGGCAGTCGCCGTCGGCACGTCCGCTGTTGCCGCGTTCAACAATTCGACCGCGATCGGCTACCAGGCGCAGACCACCGATGTGAACCAGGTCACGCTGGGCGGTGCGGGATCCTCCGTCCGCGTGGGCGATATCGATGCGTCCACCGCCGCGCAGGAAGGGCAGCTCTATTCGGTGACGGTCGACAACACCGGCACGCTTGGCAAGGGCAGCGCGCTCGCGACCGGTCAGCAGGTCGCCTCGCTCGCCACCCAGATGCAGGCGGTCGCAGCCGTGTCGGATGCGCAGTTCTCTGCGCTGCAGGCGGATGTCGATACGCTGTCGTTCCAGCTCGACGATCTCGACGAAAGCACGCGGGGCGGTATCGCTTCAGCCATGGCGCTGGGCGGCCAGATGATCGTGCCCGACAGCACGATCTCCCTCTCGGGCAATGTCTCGACCTATCGCGGCGAGCAGGGCTTTGCCGGGACGGTCGCGGCCCGGGTCGCACCGCGCATCTACGTGTCGGGCGGTATCGCGGGATCGACCGCGAAGAACTCGACCGGCGGCCGCGTGGGTGTCGCGCTGGGCTTCTGATCCCGGTTCTTTACGCATGATCGAGGGGCGGGCGCTTACATAAGCGCCCGCCCCTTTTCATTTCAGGAAAGCCATCTCAGCAGACCGATCGGCCGCGCGTAACCCGCTCGGCAGTCAGATCAGCTCCTCGATTGCGTGCAGCGCGATCGCGTGGTTCAGGATGATGTCCTTGCGCGTGTTCGCGGTGTGATCGCTGGACTGCTTGTATTCGGCGATCGAGGCGCGCAGCTTCTCCTCGTCGAAAATGCCATGCTCGGCGATCTTCTCGGACGACAACCACTTGTCCAGCAGCAGGTCGATCTCGCGGCCCTTCTCCTCGCTGGTATGCGCAGGCGGTGCCATGAAGGCGAATTTCTCGCGCTTGTAGAGCACTTCGGGAAGCACGTGCTTCATCGCCTCGCGGACCACCCATTTCTCGATCCCGTCGCGGATGCGGACGCTGGGCGGGATGCGCATGGCCAGTTCGGCGACGTGATGGTCGAGGAAGGCGGGGCGCGATTCCAGGCTGTTCGCCATGTCCACGCGGTCGCCGCCCCAGTTGAGGATCTGGCCCTCCAGCATGGTCTTGATCCAGCTGTACTGCACCTTGTCGAGCACGTGCCGTCCGTCCAGCATCGACTTGTCGAGGCTGTAGGCGATGGCCGCGACCGGGTCGTAGCTATCGAGCTTCGCCACGAATTCGTCGGACAGCAGCGGCTTCACCCGTTCATAGACCAGCATCCACGGCTGGATCCAGCTGGGGGTGAAACCCATCACCTCCTCGAACGCGGGGTGGCTGATCGTTTCCTCTGCCAGCACGGAGCCTGAGAAGATCTTGTTCCGCTCCTTCATCTCGGCCCCTGCCGCGGTTTCCGCATAGGCGGGATCGTGAAGGAAATAATCGGCCTTGAACTGGGCATAGCCGCCGAACAGCTCGTCGCTGCCCTCGCCGGTGATGACCACCTTGTAGCCGTTGGCGGTGACGTGCTTCGACATCAGCATCTTGGCGACGCCCAGCGTGTTGTAGAAGGTGCGCTCCGAATAATAGACCGCGTCCTCGAAATTCTTGCCGTAAAGGTCGCCCGCGGACACCCTGAGGATATCCTGGTCCGCGCCGACCATCTCGGCCATCTCGGTCGCGATCGACGTCTCGTCGTAACGCGCGTCGTCAAAACCGATGGTGAAGGCCTTGACCGGCGATTGCTGGATCGCCGCCGCCATGCCCAGGATCGAGCAGCTGTCGATGCCGCCGGACAGGTAGCAGGCCACCGGCACGTCCGCCTCCAGCCGCAGGGCGATGGATTCGACCAGCGCCTTGCGGACATTCTCGATATG
>JAPYSD010000566.1 GCA_029936705.1 Croceicoccus sp.
GCGCAGCACCGCGTCGAGCCGCTCGCCCGGTTCCGCCGCTGCCGAAAGCGTCGCCAGCAGGCGCCACAGCATGGTTTCTGCCTCGTGCTCCTCGATCGGGACGACCACGTCGGTACCGGGCGCGTCGAGCACGAAGTTCGCGCCCTGCCCCTGCTCGATCGAGGCGAACTGGTCGGCGAGCTGGCCCAGCAACGCCGCCAGCGCGGTCTCCCCCTCGGGCATGGCGATGCGGCCCTTGCGCATGCGGACCAGCCTTTCGACTTCCTCGAGCCCTGCGAGCAGGCGGGCGCTTTCGGCGGCGATATAGGCGGCCTGCGCGCGGTAGCGGTTGGGCACGTCGCCGAACAATTGCTGCTGGATGATCTCGGCAAAACCCTGGATCGCGCCCAGCGGCGTGCGCAATTCGTGCAAGGCCTGCCGAACCTCGTCGCCGCGGGTGTCGCTGTCGTCCTGCCGGGCGGGCTGGCGGGTCAGCCTGGCATGATGGCCCAGGAAGCGGCCCGCGCTGTCGAAACGCGGCACGGCGTCGAGCCGCCAGCGGCCCGCGATGGCGGGCGCGGTGTCGATCGCTACCTGCCCCGTTCGCACGACCTGCTGCCGCCGCAGCGCGATGGCGGAGCGCTTGTCGATCCGGACCCCGGCTTCCTCTGCCGTGGAAAAGGTCAGACCCGTCAGCAGCGAGGGCAGGGCGCCCGCCCAGCCGATCCGGCCATCGGGACCGATGCGGCAATCGACCATCGCCATCCGGATCTCGCCCGGTTCGCGGGTGGCGGTGTCGTCGGCCTTGCCCGTGGCCGCGGTACGATTGGCGCGCTGTTCGCGGTAATCCTCGATCCGCTGGACCAGGCTGGCGATGTCGGCGGTGCCGTTCTGACCCGGGGGCCTGCGCCAGCCATTGGTGGCCGAGACGGTCCGGCGTGCCGGAGCGGGGGTAGGTGCGGGAGTGGGGGCGGGCTTTGGCGCAGGCGCCGGCGCCGGACGTTCGGCGACCGGGGCGGGGACCGTCACGGTGCCTTCGCCGATGCCCTCTACGCCCACGCCCTCTACCGGGCCGATCGCCGGTTCTGTGCGGATGGGCTGGACCTGGCTTTCGTCTTCGGGCCGCAGTTCCAGCGGTTCGGCGGGAGCCGCCTGCTCGCGTTCGCGCGACTGCTGGCGGCGCGCCTCGGCGTGGGTGCTGAGGCCGTTGCGCAGCATCGGGATCACCGCGTCCCAGCCTTGCGGGTCCAGTTCCGCCGAATCGATCGCGGCCCGGGCCACGGTGACGTCGCCTTCGCACAGCTGCGCCACCAGCGAGGGAGTGCGCAGCCGCAGGCCGGGTTCGCGCAGGATCGCGACCCTTTCGTCCACCGGAAGGCGGCGCGACAATACGGAAAGGCGCAGGAAGGCCGAGGCGACCAGCTGGCCGTCGGCCACCGTTCCGCCCGAACCGAGCAGGTCGATCAGCTGGCGATACTGGGCAAGCGCGGCACGTTCGCCGTCAACGGCGACCCCCAGTACCGTGCGCAAGCGATCGTCCAGCTTCATCGAACCCCCGTTTTGGCCGGCGTGTCGGCCAGATCCCTGTCGTTGCGGCAGCCGGGGCGGGGAAACGCGCCGCCGATCTGCCGCAGCGCCGTGGGTAAACACTTTCTTAACATTGCAAAACTGCGTTCGCGGGCACGTTGCAAACTGGAACAACCCTTGCGCCGATTGCGTTGGAGAAAAATAATTGCGGAGAAACACGCAAAAAACTTTGTTATGTGTTTTGCCATCCGTCCCCCACCGTGCATCGCTCCCCGGAATGAACGCGGTATTGGCGTAGAAGACGGTGAAGGAAGAACGCCTTATGATTCTGGATGAAATTGACCGCCATTTGCTGGCCGAACTGCAGTCGGAAGGCCGGATCACCAATGTAGAGCTTGCCAGTCGAGTCGGGCTGACCGCGCCGCCCTGCCTGCGCCGCGTGCGCGCGCTGGAAGAGGCCGGGATCATTCGCGGCTATCACGCCGAGCTGGATGCCGCCGCGCTCAGCTACACGATCACCGTGTTCGCGATGGTCAGCCTGAAGAGCCAGGCCGAGGAATCGCTGAAGGCGTTCGAGGAGCACATGAACACGCTGCCCGAAGTGCGCGAGTGTCACATGCTGAACGGCGAGATCGACTTCATGCTCAAGATCGTGAGCCACGATCTGCAGAGCTTCCAGGAGTTCCTGACCAGCCGCCTGACGCCCGCGCCCAATGTCGCCAGCGTCAAGACATCGCTGGTGATCCGCACGGCAAAGAACCAGCCGGGGGTTCCGATCAAGGCCCGCTGAAGCGCCCGCCTGTTTACCGGCGCCTGTTCGCCCCGTCAGGTTGACACAGGCGACACATCCTACAGACGCTGTCACCCTGACGC
>JAPYSD010000567.1 GCA_029936705.1 Croceicoccus sp.
CAGGAAGTGAAGGTCAAGGTCCTCGAGATCGACAACCGCGGCAAGGTTCGCCTTTCCATGCGCGTCGTCGACCAGGAAACCGGCGAAGAGCTGGAGGATACCCGTCCCGCTCGCGAACCGCGTGAACCGCGCGGTGATCGTGGCGGCGACCGTCGTGGCCCCCGTGGCGGCGGCGATCGTGGTGGACGCGGCGGTGGCCGCGACCGTGGACCGCGTGGTCCTCGCGGCGACCGTGACGGCGGCGGCACCAATGACGGTGGCGGCAAGGAAGGGGGCAACCCCGACCACATGCCCGCGTTCCTCAAGGACGACTGATCCTTTGCGGATCGACTGAAAGGGGCCGCCGGAGCGATCCGGCGGCCTTTTTCGTGACCAGGAGAACAAGAGATGCTGGCGCGCGAATTGCTGGGCACGGCCCAGGTGCCGGGGGGCGAGGAACTGCGCCTCTATTCCCATGGACGCGATTTCATGATCGTGCTCGACCGCAACGAGCTGATGAGCACGCGCATGCGCGGGTCCGAGGAAGCACTGGCGGTGATGAGCCTGGAGCGGCTGGCCAATGCCCGTGCCCCGCATCTGCTGATCGGCGGTTACGGCATGGGCTTTACCCTGCGCGCCGCGCTGAAGAACGCGCCTGCCAATGCGCAGATCACGGTAGTCGAGCTGGTGCCCGAGATCGTCGAGTGGGCCAGGGGACCGATGGCGGAACTGACGGGCGACACCTTCGATGATCCGCGCTTTACCCTGCGCATGGGTGATGTCGCCGATGCCATCGCGGAGCGGCCCGGCCGCTACGACGCGATCCTGCTTGACGTCGACAACGGGCCAGATGGACTGGTGCGCGAGGAGAACGACCGCATCTATTCCAACGCCGGGCTGGCAGCCGCGCGCCGCGCGCTGACACCCGAAGGCGTGCTGGCGATCTGGTCCGCCGCACCCGATCCCCGCTTTACAAAGCAGCTGGAACGCGCGCGCTTTACCGTCGATCCGGTCGAGGTCAGCGCCCGCTATGACGCGAACGGCAAGGGCAAGGGGCCGAAGCACACGATCTGGTTCTGCCGGCCGGCATGACCGGCATTGAGAGCCCGAGACCGATCGCCTAGCCTCTCGGTCTATCGGATTGCGGAGAAAATACATGAAGTTGTTGGCGTTTGCCGCTGCCTTGGTCACGGTTGCCGCGGACGGTCATGCCCAGGCGCAGGGATGGCCGCCGCCCGTCGTTCGCTCCGATCCGGCTCCGGAGGGGCGCATGGTCGACGAGGATGGGCTGATCGCGAATTTCTACCCGGCCCAAGGCGTCGACGGACCGGCGCCCGCCATCCTGCTGCTCGGCGGATCGGAGGGCGGCATCGGCCCCGGCACGACGCGCGATGCGCGCGCGCTTTCCGCTGAGGGTTTCGCCGTCCTGTCGGTGTCCTATTACCGCCTGCCGGGGCAGCCAGAAGTGTTGATGGACGTCCCGCTCGAAACCTTCTCGACTGCGCTCGATTGGCTGGCGGGTCGGCCGGAAGTGGATGCCGACCGCATCGCGATCGTCGGCGCGTCCAAGGGCGCGGAAGCTGCGCTGCTGGCAGCAAGCCGGCATGCGGAGATCGACGCGGTTGTCGCCGGCATGCCCTCGTCGGTCGCATGGCAGGGGATGTCCTGGGAAGGCGAGGTCAAGGGATCTTCGTGGGCCGAAAGCGGTGAGCCTGTGCCCTACGTGCCCTATGCGTCGGATATGGCGTTCGGCAGCCTGGGCGAGCTTTACGCGAACAGCCTGACCCGGCTCGACCAGCACGAGGACGCCATTATCCCGGTCGAGGCGATCACGGGACCGGTTCTGCTGGTCTGCGGAGAAGCGGACAGCCTCTGGCCGTCATGCCCGATGGCCCGCCAGGTCGCCGAGCGTGCGCAAACGCATGCTGGCGCGCCGCAGGTCACCATCCTTGCCTATGAAGATGCCGGCCACGCCGTTTATGGCCCCCCTGTCGAAGGCGAGAACCCGCAGGGCCTCGACTTCCTTGGCGGATCGAACGAGGGCAATGCGAAGGCACGGGCCGATGGCTGGCCGAAAGTGGTCGCTTTCCTGAAAGACGCGCTGCGGGCGCAATAGCGAAGCGAAAAGCCCGCCAGAGCGTATCCGGCGGGCTTTCTTCTATCAGGTCTGCGTCCTGGTGCGGGTCAGCGCACGCGCGGACCGCCGAACGGCAGCGGCGGAGGTGGACGGCGGGAACCACGCGGCAGCTGTGCCTGGTAGGCCCGGCCGCAATGTTCCACGCAATAGGGGAAGCCAGGGTTCACCTTGTCGCCGCAGAAGTGGAAGTCCGCTTCGCCCGGATGGCCCATCGGCCAGCGGCAGATGCGGTCGTTGAGGTCGAGCAGGCTCGTCT
>JAPYSD010000039.1 GCA_029936705.1 Croceicoccus sp.
GCTCAAAGCCTGGAAAAGGGCGGCGGACAACGAGAATGAAGCAGGCGAACTCGCCACTCTGCAGATCGCAGCATGAGCACCAATCCCGCCCAGGATGATGCTGCAAAAGTTCTCGAGCTCTTTCCGCACATCGGCGCCACCACCCTCTTCAAGAAGCACGTTCGCGCCGAGGGCGCCTTGGCCGCGACCGACGGCACATATATCTTTCTCTCAGGCCGTTACTTCGACCTCGACCGAAACAAGCGCCGCGGCATCCTGCTTCATGAATACCTGCACTGCATCATGTCTCATCCCGAGCGTGCTGCGCTGCTACGGATACGCGAAGGCTCTACATTCGACATGCGGCGGCTCAATGTCGCAGCAGATGCCCTTATCAATGAGACCATTCGCATCGAGATTAAAAGCCGCCCGCGGCACCTCGATTTGCCAGGCAACCTTTACTACCTGAAAGAGGTTGCGGCAGAGCTTCGTAACCTCGGCATCATTCAATCGACAGACGACATCACTCTGGCCAAAACGAGCATGGAGGCGCTTTATGTCCTGCTCGGGGAAGCCTTGGATAAGGCGCGGCACATCCTGTCGCCACCGGACGATCCTGCCGCTCGGCATGCAGAGGATAGCGGAACAAAAGCGCGCACCGCCGCTGGAAAAATCATCGACTGGTGTGACGAAGCTCCAGATCTCAAGCCGGCTGAAGGCTCGCCTGAAGAGCTCCGCAGGAAGGTGGAGAAGCAAAAGCAGATCAATGCCAATGCAACATCCACCTATGGCAGTGCTGCAGCAGGTATCATCGAACGTCTGTCTGGCGACATTCCAAAGAGCACCACTCCATGGGAGCAGGTCTTGCGGCATCTCGGCGCAAAACATCTATCCCGCCACCGATCCCGCAGCAACAGGCGGCCATCAAACGGTCTGCTCAGCCGTGAAAGCATGGGCCGGGCAGACATTTGGCAACCCGGACGCATGCGGTCGCCTCAGCCTCGCGCGCTGGTGCTGGCAGACAGTTCCGGTTCGATCGACCTCGCGCAATTCGCCCGGTTCCTTGGCCATCTCGATCGGCTGCGGAAACGCACCAATGCGGCTTTTGACTTCGCAACTGCAGATACCGCCATAAGCCCGCGAACCCAGATCGATGAAATGACCAACCTCAAATCGTTGAAGTTCGAGGGGAGGGGAGGGACCTCCTTTGTTGAGCCATTATCGGTGGCGGAAAAGGAAGGGTATGATCTGGTCATTTACATGACCGATCTGGCCGGCACATTTCCCAAAAGCTGCAAGGTCCCCACCATTTGGGCCGCTCCCCTCGCTGACGCCGAGAAACGATCGGTTCCCTTTGGCCGTTTGCTAGCTATTTGAAAGGATCCGTCATGCCGAAGACCAAGGCATTCATCATCGTCCTTCAAACCGATGACGAGGAACTCTTCTGGTCGAACCAGGATGGCTGGGGCGACCGCGGCGGCGCAACACGTTTCAGCGAAGCAGAACGAGCCACCTTCGCACATCCGCACCCGGACCATTCCGACAAGCCGAACATCGCAATAATGGAACCCGGCGCCCGCTGGGTGGAAGACTAACGCCCCCATCCGCGGCCGCGTTTTCGATCGCTCTTGCACATCGCTCGAGCAGTGGTCCCCGGGCCAATCTTCCGCTCACCTCAATGAGCGTTCCTGCGATGCCCGACAGGATTGAAGAAAGTAAGACAGTATGACCGATGACAAGACGCTTGCGGCCGCGCGGTGGATTACCGACGCGTGCGGCAACTACCCCGACGCTATCAAGCCGGTAGGCGCTGGCTTCGATTTCGAGGCACGCCCGACGAAAATCGCTCTCGAAGCATTCCCATCGGACGAGGACACCGGCGGCACCCTCTACGAAATCGTTCGCACTGAGATTTCGGGAGATGAAGAGGGCTGGTATTACGAGGCCATCTTCTACAATTGCCCTCCGGTCGACGGGCAATCCGGTTCTGTTGTCGAAGGTATGTATTCGCGGCGCGTCGAGACCAAAGGTGAGATCGAAGCCCGCTTTGATGGGCACCTGATTTTCACGGATGAAGCGGATCATGCTCGAAATGCCGAGTTAGGGCGCGTTCGGCACTACAGGCGAACCCTCGACGAGCTGACGAACGAGATCAGCTACTACCTCGACCAATTCATATCGAACATCCGGATGCTTGGCGGCGCATACCCATCAGCAGTGCTGCAGGACAAGATGGCACAGACCATGCGGGCTATCACGTCTTCCGCCGGCGCTGCCTGCACAGCATCAGGTCAAACCGCATGAGCAATTACCCTACCGAGGCTATCTATGACTTGTGGGTTCCTCGCGATGATAGCGTTGTCGCCCGTGGAACGCCCCTAGTTGCCCGGCCTATCCGGCATGACGATCCCAACATGATCCACGCCTACTATGAGGAACCGGCCAATTACGCGAACATCAAGACGTTCGAGCACCGCATTAATTTCGCGGCTGGCAGGCTCCACGACCAATATCCCACCAGCAAGATGCGGGGTTTCTACCTCGACGATGTGATCCATGTCGGCCGCATTGCTCACCGACAAGGCCTAGGCTGGATCATAATCGAGTTCAGCGACCTGCGATCACTCATCGAATGGGATACAGGCCCGCACTTCATCGGTGGAAGCCCAGAAGCGCGATATGAGCGAGACAGCAGGAACCTCATGAAGGCCCTCAACCTCTAAATCCAATACCGGGCTGAATCTTGAACTCTCGACCCGGTGCGAACCTGCTCCGCCAATGCCGCTGAAAATCGGAAATTTGGCGTGCCAGCGGTGCCAATCCTATAATCGAGCTGATCACTCAGGATCTCGCCTACCCAGCACGACTGCAATAGGCCGATCCTTCCACCGAAGGCGAACTGCTCGTTGTCATTCACCCTAGAACCACATCCAGATCGGCGAATTTTCATCTCGAGCCGATCCGCGGGTCCGGCATTCCAGGAACCTCGCCGCGGCCGCACATGCTTAAGGGTCATGACTTGGCATCTACCCTCGTCTCGGCGCAGAATCTTCGAAGGAAGCTGATCATGAAATTCCGAACGGAATTGAACGCCTTCATCATGAGCCTTGGACGAGCGGCCATATCCACCGCCAAGTGCGTACTGCCCGATCTCCGTCAATGGAAAACAGACCTACAAATCACAATCGAAGCCGGTCCACGATTGATCGGCCGGGGCAAGCTGCGGCGACTAAGCCACCATCTCGATCACAGTTTGCTCGAGCAGGCTCATTCGGTACGCAAACTGAAAAAAGCCATCGGTTTCATATTGATATTTATCGTTGTAATTTTGATTACACAAATTTATGTGCATTCCGATGATGACAGGTCTTTTGACGTTGCAACCGCCGCATTTTTGGGCTTTTGCCTCGCGACGCTATGCTGGCGTCTAGCTGTCGCTAGAGCGGCCAGCCTTGCGATTATCATTCATCAATGGGCGCTCGAAACCCAGGAAGATCCTTCAATCTGGGTTGCTCATCCCGCCGATGCCTCGGCGATTTTCGCTCCATGGATCCCGCGCGGCTCGATGGTCATTGTTAGTTCGTGGAAGAAACTGAAAAGGAGATTGCGTTGACACGCTTGGTCCCCAGTTCAGAAGACCGCGATCTGGCCGTTCTCATCAAGAGCATCAGCCAGGAGACTATTCTCGATAGCGCTCGAAATGCGGCTGATTTTGAAGGCGTCCCGATGCTAATCGTTTATGGGCCGATCCCTGACACCGGTTACGTTTCCGAAGATCATCGCGACACCATCGAGCTGGTCTCACTTACCCAGCGCCAGGGCGGCGCTAAAACAGTCGTCTATCGTGTGCTTCGACGTGAACTTGTAGGAGCAGTCCTCGACGAGCTTGAAGACGACGGAGGGTATCGAGCGTCCATGGTCGAAACGTCTGGCAACATAGCTCAGGGATATCAGCTCTAAGGCGCGCCTACGAGGCTACCAAGCCATCCACGCAGCGGACGGCTCAATCATCAAGGAAATAGGCGTAGCCATCCTCGAACGTCACAGGCTGATAAGTCGGTCGTTCAATCGATCTCCCGCCGCCCAGCGACGAAGCCCAATCGATATAGGGCATCATCGAAGTCGGTCCTTCCTGAGCTCCCGCCGCAGCCCTCAGAGCGAACAGATCGAGCAACGTGATGAACTCCGGACCCTTGATGCCGTTTTTACTCCTGAAGCGCTTGACGGCCCCGATCAGCGCCGCCGGCTCATAGCTGGAGACAGCCGTCTCTCCGCTCTGCTCAAGCAGGCTATGTAACTCGCCAAAATCGCTATGGAAGAGCATGGCAGATGGCGAAACCGGGACAACTTCAAGATCCGGTTCGGGGACAGCAGAAAGCTCGAGCTTCTGATCGCCATCTGCAAACCGGAACGTGAACCGAACGAAATCCGGCTTATCGATCCCCGTGGTTTCCAATCGCTGCCTATTGCCGGTCGAGGTGAAATTATAGGGATACGACGCCACTACGGCGCCCGCCGCGCCCCACGCATCAACATACATCTGCAAGGGGCGCGGGCCACGGCCATCCCAGAAAATTCCGACGCCGTGTACCCGCCCATTTCTTCTGACAAAATGAGAGCTCTCCAAGACCACCCGGCGCTGGTCGCGCCTACGCTGCATTTCCATCGCTGCAGTGGAAGCTCCCATCAACTGACGCGAAGCCTCGTCCATCAGCTCGGGACTTAGCCTGCTAACTGCCAAGCCTGATCCTGTGGTCTCATTCGCGGATCCAGCATCAGCCGGCGATGCGTACGTAACGTCCACGGCCAAGGCATTGGCCGTGACGACCGTTGTCCCGACAAGACTGCCCAGACAGACGGTCGCGCCAATCAGCCTGCCCAGCATCAAATGCCGGCGAAACTTACGACGCGAGGCCGAACTGCGACCATCGAAATCCAGCCCTCGGCCGGTTCGCTAGCCACAGACAGCGCAGTCGTGCCGAACGTGAAACCGTCAAATTCAGCATTTCCTGCCTGGCCCGATACCGTCAGTTTGACCGAACTGTCTGCCTCATCCAGCCCCACCAATACCTCCGCCAGCCCCGTTCCGCACTGCACGGCCGGAACCGAGAGCTTCCATCCTTGCGGAGCTGCCACTGACTGCGCGCTGTCTTCGACAAGGTCACCAGCCATCTCCATGCGCGCAATAAGGTCCGACAAGTCGTCGTCGGAGAAGACAAACCGGCCACCAGCACGATCTGCCAGTTCCCGAATAGCCCCGAGCTGAGACCAGTTATAGCGGCCCGCTGAAGGACGTCCGCGAAGAAAGACCACGTCGAAAACACGCAGATCACGCGCTTCGCTCAAGGCCTTGCGAGCCTCCAGCAATTCGTCGTTATTGCCGCTCACGCTCACCAGATCCTCGGCGACCGAAACGGTCAAATCGAATGCGCGAAGCATGTCGATCGTGGCTAACCGCTGGTCCCTGTCCTGCGGCAGCCGAAAACTCGCCGATGCATTCGAGGGAAGGGGGGAAGCAAACACGTGCAGCGTCTTCCCGTCGAAGCTCCAGTCCCCTCCGGCGCTGCTGACAATCCCCTGGACGACGGAATTTAAGGGCGCCGCTTGCTTATCCCAGGCTGTGACCGGCAGGCCAGCCGGCCCGGAATAGGAGAAACCTGCTTCGGTCATCAGATCTGCGAGCAGCAGATCCGCCGCTGCAGGCTCGGGCGCCCAACCGTCGACCATCACATCTGGGAACGGGATATTGGTCGCCTTGGCCTTGCCATCAATTTCCCAATTGCTTGGCAACGATCCGGCCCGCCGATCAAAAACCGCTGCGGCGTCGGGCACGGAGCAGCGGCCGACAGCGGCCGCTTCAGCATCACTGGCCCGCACCGGTCCTGCCCAAAGCAGGCTTGCAGCCAGGGGAGCAAACCCCATCAAAGACGGCCTACGCATCTATGCTCTCCTCTTTGATAACTTCTTCAATAAAATCACTCGCATGAATCAACCTGAGCGGCTTCACCGCGATATGTGAATTCAGCACGACTTCCGGCAATTCCTCGCAGTCGGTGAAGAGAACCACATGATTCTTCGCTTCTTTGATCGCTTCAAAAGTAGCCTCCCTATCTGGGTGACCCTTCCAATCGTCTTGGGTCAGCCCGACGAATACGGAATTTCCGTAGACCTGAATGGGCAGCACGCCGCGGACTCGCCTGAAGTCATTTTGTTCGAAAAGCTGTTCAATATTCTCGACGACCGAGCGATCATCGAATTTGCGCGGGCCAGTTGCCGATGAGGCATTTTCGTTTTTACCGTCTTCGGCGCGCTCGACCGACTGCAGCTGCTCTAGCTCCGCCCGGACCGTCGCCAACTCACTGGTCAGCATGTCCCGCTCCGTCTCGACGTTGTCCAATTTGGCCTTGAGACCGTCAAGGTCTTCCGCCGCCACGCTCTGGCCTTTAGTAATGAGGATGCTCTCGCTTACGCAGTCGTCCATCCACGTGCGGAGCTGCTCCATCCCATCCTGACCGCTCGTCGCGAAATTATGAACCTTCTGCAGAAACTCTCGCTCAACCTGGTCGTTCGCGTGCTCGAGCATGTCGACAACTGCAAGCTTCTCTTTCGTGCTCCTGTCGATCTCCAGGAAATCACAGATCTTGATGAAGAAATCCCGGCTCCTTTGCAGGGCGCATGCCGAGCTCATCATTGAACTGATGAATTCGGGGCTCATCCGCTCAGGAAGCCCCGCCGGAAGCACGTCACCGAGCGGAATAGCCAAGGACTTCATGCGCTGCGTCATATCCTGCAGAAGCAGAAGCCTCGAATAGTCCTTCCGGAAATCACTGAACCGCGGCGGAACCCCGGGCTTCTTGAAGAAGGCAAGCTCTTCCCGGACGGTGTCGATGTTCCCGATCAGCTCGTCGGTGTAGCTTTCAGCAAGCTTCTCCTTCTCCTCCAGTTCCCTCTCAAGCTTGGCAAGCGCCGCCGACCGTTCATCAAGCCTATGGCGCACCGCATTCAAATCGGCTCGCTCACGCGCTATCACTTCCTTCTGCTGCTCAAGTTCAGCCGCTTCGACCATCCTTGCTTCAGCTTCAGCGGCTGATCTTTGCGCCGCTTCGACCAACGGCCTCGCCCGCTCTCGAAGCATCTGCAACGCAAGCATGTGCTTCCGCGCGGCTACACGGTCGACGCCATCATCGAGCGGAACGTCGAACGGATCCTCGAACACGCTGCCGAGATTATCATGGAACTGCCATTCCTCGCCGCGAGCAGCAGCTCCGACAACCTCAGCAAGGTCGGCGAAGGGCGTGCATTCGTGATGAAGATCGCTGAGCGCATGCTCCGTTGTCGCAGGCGATGCCTGTACGGGCGCCGGCGTCTTTGAAGGCACATTCCGAGAGGCGATCTCAGGCGCCTTAACTTCCGGAGCTGACGGAGCCGCCGCCGGGACCGCCGCCGCCGGATTGCCATCAGTCAATTCGACACCCGCGGCGCGCGCGTTCTCCTCCTTGCGGGCGTCGAGGAAGTTCGTGGCAGCGGACCGAGACGCCGGATCAAAAGCTGTCTTTGGTCTATTGGTCGGTGAGACAAGCATCGCGTGCAGATCGGCAATCCGCTTCACGATCTGGTTCGCATTGGCCTGCGCTGTGAGCACAGCGACATCGCTGTCATCCAGCTTAGCCAAAGCAGCGACAAGAGCATTTGCCTGCGACGACGCAGAATTGAGCTGTGAACCCGTCAGGTTATGAGGGGTATTCTCCATCGCGGAAACACGGTGCTCGAGAAGAGCATATTCCTTCAGCTGGCTCTCCAGCGACATGTCGATGGTGTCGCGAAAAATTGTGCTCACCCTCGATCCGAGGACACTCACCTTTTCTGGCCCGAAGGTTTCCACGAGCAGAGCGGACTTGAGCATCACATTAGCCGAATGCCCGTTGTTCTTCTCGAATGCATCAAGCCTTGCTCGAATATCTCCCGCCGAACCCTTGCTTTCGAGAATTCCCGAAAAGCTATAGCAAAGCTCAGGCGTAATCTTGTTCGCCGTTTCCGGATTGCTCGTCTCACTCACGCTATCATTACCTTTGCCAGGCTGCGGCAGATCTTGCTGCGCAGCAGTTGTTCCTGTGTTGTCACCGAAGCCTAACATCCCGCCTTCGCCTGACCCGTTGCCATTGTTTGGATCTGAGGTCGGGTCAGGCTTCACCCCGGCAGTTTCATCCGCCGGCCTCGATGCTGCGCCATCTTCACCCGGCCCCGGGTTTTCATCTGAACCGTCATTCGATCCATTCACCTTTCTCAGAAGCCCTTCAGCAAAATCTGCGAAATCGTTCACTGGTACGGCGGCAGGAGACGGCGTCGACGCCGAAGGCGGACCCACCTTTGTTGCAGGGAGTTGATCAGCCCGCGCTGCGCCAATCTGCTCGGGCGGCAAGTCCTGGCCGCCCTCACTGCTTCCGAGCGCCCCTTGATCTTCATCGATCTTCCCCGACAGTGGCCCCGTCTCCGGCGGCACAGCGTCGTCGACGTCAGAGGCGTCGCGAGGCGCACCTTCCGCCGCCGCCTTGATAAGCAAGGATGAAAACCGATGACCGTTGGCCAGGAGAGCATCAGCATCGAGCTTTTTGCCCATTCCTTCACTAGATCCAGCTTCTCCGTCATCCGGTTTCCCGGCCCCGCCATTCGCCGCATCGACACTATCCCCGCGGCGCAAATTATTCGCGTCCAGGTCGTTGATGCCGCTCGTCGCATCCACCGCTGCCTCGAGCGACGTTTCGATGTGCGACCCGTTTTTCATGACTTCACGAGCAAGTTTGACGACACCCGCGCCGTTCCCTGCGGTCAGCGACAAGAGGTGGGAGAAGTGCTCATCCGTCATGCCCACCAGATGGTTCTTGAACCTGCTGATAAAGGCCATCGACGCAGCCTCTTCATCAGCTGCATTGTCGACATCCGTCATATAGGTTTCGGAGATCATCCGGAGCCTATTTCGGACTTCCTTGGGCAGCTCGTTCTTCGTGCCGCCGAACTTGGTCGGCACGAGAGATCTCACGTTGGTTGAAGCCTTTGCGGGCTTTTCGCCCTCCGAACCGGAATTGGACCCTGCGGGCCCCTCCAGGCCTGCAAGCGCTCCGCCCCCAACGTCGACGCCCATCTTGTTATAAAGGTCAGATCCATCCAGTGGCTTATCAGTCACCTCGTCGCCGCCGTCGCCGCCGTCTTCCTCGATGCCCGGCTCCGGCTTCGCGATCACCGAGTTATCGGTGACCGTCAGTCCTTCGCTTCCCGCTTCGCCCTGATCGATATAAACCGCGGCCTCAGCGGGCGTAACCCGCCCCTCGGCATCGTCCGCTCGGCCCTTAGTTCGAGCCGAGCCCTTAAGTGCCGTGAGCCTGCTCAAGAGATTATCCAGCATATAAGTCCAAACACGGTGCAGCCCGATACTCGATACGACGTAGAGCAAAGGGATGGCTGCCAAGATCGCGACCAACACCGGAGGGACGCTTTGACCAGCAGCCCACTGGGCCGCCGCGGATGCCCACCAGTCGGAGGAGCCAACGTAAGCCCCCAAGAGGGCGCCTGCCGTATAATTTGCGATCAGCATCGCTGCGCACGCCCAAAGGACGGCGAATGCAAGGCCTGACAAACCTGCGGCCACGACAAATGCGAACGCCGCGTAGGCGCTGATCACATTGAACGGGATCTGGAAGCCATAAAGAAAGAGGGAAAAGACAGCTGCTGCAAGCAGCGCCTGGAGCACGAAAACCACGATCCAGCCTAGCAAGGTGGACCGTTTGCTCAGCCGCCATTTGATGAAGGCATGTGCGAGTTCAAGCATCTACCTGGTCTCCGCTTGCAGCAGTCGCTCAAGCAGAAGCGTCGCTCGGCGCGCTCACTGTCTTCAGACCCGCCGACAACAGCTTCTGCAGCTGGAACGGATCCTTCGCCATGAGGCCCATCAGCTTTGTCGCAGCCTTCTTGTGCTCGGGCTGATAGTCGGCGACCGCCTTCTCGGCCGCATCCATTTCGGCTTTTGCATTTTCCGCTTTTTCGAGCGCTTTCTCGTATGCGCGCCGTTTGCGTTCAGCCTCACCCTGGAGGCCTTCCATGTGCGCATTCACCTGATTCACCGATGCGATGAGTTCCTCGTCGGTTTCCTTTGCCATCCTTGATTTCCTTATGCCGGATTGACCACCCTGCGGATTATAGGATGAGCAGGCGTTCCCAACAAATCTCGAACGATGCCTCCTGAAAATTTCTTCTTTTGAGCATTTCACCCTAAAATAGCGTCGGCAGTTCACGCGAAAGGACCCATGCATGAAGTTCACCACATCGAGGGAGAATCTCCTCGGCCTCATCGATCACGCTGAAGGGGTCATCGAGCGTCGGAACACGATCCCCATTCTGAGCCATTTCATTTTCTCCGCCGACTCTGGCGAGCTTCGCGTCACCACTTCCGATCTTGATACGGTCGTAATCAATCGTTTGCAGGATGTGGCAATCGATACGGAAGGCAAGATAGCTATCCCGGCCGCCACCTTCACGGCGATCCTTCGCAAGCTCCCGGCGAACAACCAGGTCATCGTTTCTGTCGATGCAGGGAAGGCGAAGATTCAGTCCGGGCGAACCCGGTGTCAGCTGCCGACACTCCCTGCAGATCAGCTTCCAATTTTCGAAAGGCCGCAGGGCAGTCCTGTCCAGATTTCCACCCAGGCCTTCAACCGCGCGCTGAAGATGGTGCGTCATTCGATGAGCACCGAAGAAACTCGCTATTATCTCAACGGGGTTTTCCTCGAGATCAGGGACAGCGAGCTACTTGCGGTCTCCACAGACGGGCATCGCCTCTCGGTGGCGAAGATCTGTGATGTCGATTTCGATCAGCCGGACGCGATCCTGCCTCGAAAGCCGGTGAACCATCTCATCAAGATCCTCGCTGAGTTCGAAGGCCACATCGGCGTGGTCATCGACAACAACAAGATCGATTTCCAGCTCGGGGATCTCATCATCTCCAGCAAGCTGATCGACGGTACCTTTCCAGATTACCGCCGTGTGATCCCCTCCCAGACACCGGTCGAGATTCTCGTCTGTCCCCGGACGCTTGGCCAGGCCATCGATCGCGTCAGTGTCGTGAGCTACGAGAAGACCAAGGCGATCGTGTTCGATGCAGATGGTTCGACCATCAAGCTCGAAATGAAATCGCCCGACATGGGGACCGCTTTGGAGGAGGTCGGTGCCCAGGTCTCCGGCCCCATTCGTGCTGGTTATAACAGCCGCTATCTGAAAGAAATTCTCGACTGTTACTCCGAGTGCGAGACCGTTCGGATCGCACTGAATGGACCGAGTGATCCTGCCATAATCTCGCCGCCCGGTACCGGCTCCGACCGTTCGATCATCATGCCCATGCGGATCGACTAGCAGCGTCATGTCCACGATCAAGAAAGGCAGACCCATGTTCCTTGCCAAGGCAATTCCCCTGGCCGTGCTAGCTGCGTTACTCGCCTTCGCGCTCGCTGCAGTCGCTGTGTATGCTTTCGCGCTCATTGTCGCAGCGGCCGCCTTGCTCCTGGCAGGCCGCTTCGTGCAGCCGCGAAGATTTCGACCGGTTTCTTACCTCGCCTCTCTTCGGGACGGCCGCCAATGGGCAAAGTGACAGCGAAGACGAAGGCTCGGATCGACGATCTCGAACAGCTCATTGCCCGGATCGACAAGGGGATCATCCGGCGCGAACAAATGATCGAACTAATGCGGGCCTCGCGTGCGCACCTCGTCAACCAGCGCGCAGCTATTATCGAGAAGGCCAATGCCTAAACACATCATCACACTCGATTTTGAAGCCAGCGCGCTTCAGGTCGGAAGCTTTCCTATCGAGGTTGGCGTCGCCATCGGGAATGGCGAGAAGATAATCCATACCTTCACCACTCTGATCCAGCCTCGGCCGGATTGGCTGGACCACGGCGTATGGTCAGCAGATGCCGCCGCTGTGCATGGCATAAAGGCGGCCCATCTCGTGCGCGGTATGTCGGCCGACGATGTCTGTACTGCTCTTGACCGCCTGCTTTATGGGGCGGCAGTCTACGTCGACGGCGGCTATTTCGACGCCTACTGGCTCTTCCGACTGTATGCCGGTGCAAGTCCCAAGTTTCGTCTCCATGATCTTGATGCGGTCCCCTACCGCGAACTCAGGAGACGTCGAGCTGACGCCCCCGCCGAACATCGTGCGCTGCCTGATGCAAAGTGGCTCCATGACGCCCTGCTTGAGATCGAGGGCGAAAGGCTCGTCGCATGAACGCGATCATGATTTCCATCAAAGATGGAGGGCCCGTTATAATGGCAACCGCGGCACTGCTGCTCATCATGTCGGTTTGCAGCTACGCCGTTATCCTTGCCGAAATCGCGCGTATCGCGATTGCCATCAAGACGATGCCAGTCGATCCCGATCAGCCAGCAAACGGGCAATGGCGATCCCTCGCCAATAGCGCGGGCCATGCTCGCTCCCAACGAGCAAGGGAAGCTGCGGACGCAGGGAAGGGCGCAATGACCCTGCTCGCCTCTGTCGCCTCAAACGCACCTTATATCGGGCTCTTTGGAACGGTCGTCAGCATCTACGCGGCCCTGACGCGCCTCGGCTCCGGAACTCCCGTTTCGATCCAGGAGATATCAGTTCCAGTCGGCGAGGCTCTGGTCATGACGGCCTTTGGCCTCTCCGTCGCCGTGCCGGCTGTCCTCGGATACAATCTCCTCCTTCGTCTGCGCGCTTATCACGCGAGGCTGATCGCTGCCTTCTGCGATCGCCTCGCCGGCGCAGCATGCCCGTCTGACATCCGCCTCCTCTCCCATCCAAACCCATTCAAACGGAAAACCTGACCAATGCGCCACCAGGAATACCAGTATCTCGATCTCATGGAGCATATCCTCGAGACCGGCGACGAACGCATGGACCGAACCGGAGTTGGCACGCGCTCGATCTTCGGCGCCATGATGCGCTTCGATCTGTCCGACGGGACCGTGCCAATTTTCACCACGAAGCGGGTATTCTGGAAAACCGCCCTGCGCGAAATGCTCTGGTTCCTCAGCGGCAATACCAACATCCGGCCACTCCTCCAGCAGGGCGTTACCATCTGGAGCGACTGGCCCCTCAAGACCTACCGCGAGCAGACAGGCGACAACATCGATCAGAACGCATTCGAGGCTCGCATCGTCGCAGACGAAGAATTCGCTACCCGATGGGGCGATCTCGGCCCCGTTTACGGCAAACAATGGCGTGACTGGCGAGGACCCGACGGACGCCGCTATGACCAGATTGCCGATCTGGTCACCATGCTGCGCGAGACGCCGGCCAGTCGCCGAATGCTCTTTCATGCATGGAATGTAGCCGATGTTGCGGACATGGCCTTGCCGCCCTGCCATCTCATCTATCAGTGCCATGTGACCAGC
>JAPYSD010000568.1 GCA_029936705.1 Croceicoccus sp.
CCCCTTCACCATCGCCCGGCGGCGGCAATGGGAATGGTAACGGCAACGGCAACGGAAATGGCAATCAGGGCGGCGGCAACAACGGCAACGGCAACAACAAGTAGGTTGATCCCGTCTGCGGAGGGTCCAGAGTCAGTCGGTCCGGAATCGTAATTCCGGACCGATCGATTATGAGCTTTGAATAAATCCGTCTTCCGATACCTGGCGTGGTCGGCTGCTGCCAATCAGCCGAACCCGGTTGACCTCCCACTTCAGGCGCGCAGATCGGACCATTCGGGATGCCGCTTGAACGCCGCATCGACGTATGAGCATTGCGGCACGATCTTGAACCCTTCCTCGCGGGCATCATCCACCAGTGCCTCCACCAGCCGGGCCGCGATGCCGCGCCCGCCGATTTCGGGCGGAACCAGGGTATGGTCCGCAACAAAGCTGTCGCCTCGCTTCTTGTAGGTTAGGCGTCCGATCGCATCGCTGTCGGACGGCATGGCGCGGTATTCGCCGCGCGTTTCCTCGTCATGGCGCGTTATCTTCAGATCTTGCATCGTGGCTCCTCGCTTTTCGAGGCAACGGTAGAGCCGGGCCGACGTTCCGATCCGGCTAGTCTCGCGCTCCGAACAGAGCCGAACCCACGCGGACATGCGTAGCGCCCAGCATCACCGCGGTTTCGAAGTCGCTGCTCATCCCCATCGACAGGCCGGTGATCCCGTGATCCGCCGCGATCTTCGCCAGCAGCGCAAAGAACGGTGCGGGTTCGACATCCAGCGGCGGGACGCACATCAGCCCCGCAATCTCGATCCCGGCATCGCGTGCCTGGGTCAGCAGGTCAGGCGTATCGGCGATGGCGCACCCGCCCTTCTGCTCCTCGCCCCCGATATTGACCTGGACGAAGCAGGGCACGCGGCGGCCCGTCTTGTCCATCGCCTTCGCCAGCGCCTTCACCAGGCTGGGTCGGTCGAGCGAATGGATCGCATCGAATATCGCGACCGCGTCATCCGCCTTGTTCGACTGCAGCTGGCCGACAAGATGCAGCTGCGTATCGGGAAACTCCTCGCGCAAGCCAGGCCATTTCTCCTGCGCTTCCTGCACGCGGTTTTCGCCGAACAGGCGCTGTCCCGCTTGCAGAAGGGGGCGGATGCGTTCCTGCGGATGGGTCTTGGACACGGCCACCAGGGCGACATCGGCCGGCTTGCGGCGGGCGATCCTGGCGGCGTTGGCGATCCTGTCGCGGGTTTCCTGAAGCGCTGGCACGGTCATCGCGCGCTGCTATAGCGAGGCCGTGACGATCCGCCAGCCCCCCGTGCATCGCGACATGCCCAAGATCTGGCTCTTGAGCGATGCGCGCAACGATGCCGCGCTCGAACGCGCGCTGCGCCGCCTGCCGCGGGGGAGCGGGTTCGTGTTCCGGCATTACCACCTTGGCCCGGACCAGCGGCGGCGGCGTTTCGACAGGCTGGCCGCCATTGCGCGGGGCCGGGGGCATATGGTGGCGCTGTCCGAAACGCCCCGGCTGGCGAAAGCGTGGGGAGCCGATGCGATCTATGGCCCTCCCGCCCGGATCGCGGGGAGCGCCGGGCTGCTGCGGCTGGCGACCGTGCATTCGCTGCGCGAACTTGCGGCGGCGCACCGGGCGGGCGCGGATCTTGTTTTCGTGTCGCCGGTCTTCGCGACCAGCTCGCACCCCGGGTCGCCTTCGCTGGGGCCGGTCAGGGCCTTGCTGCTGGCGCGGCGGGCGGATTGTCCCGCGATCCTGCTGGGCGGGATGAACGCCGCCCGCTACCGCGCCTTTCGCGGCGCCGGGCACGTTCACGGGTGGGCCGCGATCGACGGTCTTTCCGCAGGCTGATCACAGGCAGGCCACCGCCAGTCCACAGGGCTTTCCACAGCACCACACACAGGTAATCCACAGATCGCCGCGAAACCCGCCCGGCGATTGACCCGGATTCCGCCTGCGCCGATAATTGCGGTCTGTTCACCCGCCACAATCGAAGGGAAGGCGCGATGGCGACACGCGCAAATCAGGCGCCTGCCGGAAGAAACCTGTCCAACAGGAACCTGGACTGGCGTGCGGCCATGCGGGCCAGCTTCAATCGCAGCGCCGAGCTGGTCGGCGCGGTGGCGCTGATCCTGCTGGCCGTGTTCCTGGCGCTGTCCATGGCCAGCTATTCGCAGACCGATCCGTCGCTTTCGACAGCGGCGGGCGGAAATGCGCAGAACTGGATGGGCGGGGCGGGCGCGGTCGCGGCCGACCTGCTGTTCATGCTGTTCGGCGCCATGGCGGTGCTGCTGCTGCCCCTGCTTTACGTCTTTGCCCGTAGGCTGTGGCAGATGGCAGAGCAC
>JAPYSD010000569.1 GCA_029936705.1 Croceicoccus sp.
GGATACAGATGCGCTGCGTGGGTGAAATCCCGAAGGAACTCGATCGCGCCGGTCGTAACCGGTTCATGAATTCTCTTGCTAAACGGTTCGGTAATCTTGGCGTTCCTTATGTCCTCGTGATGCATCGGCCTACTGCCGACAACCATGAAAAGAACTGGCATTTCCACCTGATTTATTGGGACCGCCCTGCCGAAAGGTTCGATCCGGAGACCGTGCAACAAAGGCTGGATGCCGGGGAAGCTGATGTCGCCCGCTACAGCAAGCGCAACATCAAATACCTCGAGGCTGCTCTAAGCGACTCCAAAGTGCAGACTCAGGCGGGACGGTTCGATTTCGAAGTTGAATACACCTATACCGACGCCAAAGGCCGCGAGCGCACGGTCTATCCATTCAAGCAAAACAAGAATCGAGAGTGCACGCGCACCGACTTCGTGCCCGATCTGCGAGCCTTCATCGCAGACATATCGAACAGGGAACTTGAACGAGCGAACGCGTCCCGGCGCGTCTGCGCTTCGAAATATACCGAAATGGATATTCCGAAGAAGCCGGATCAACACCTGAACGACGCAGCGAACCGTCAGGAGCTGTCCGGGCAAAGCACGCGGGAAGGGAGTGCGAACGAAACAAGGCAGTGGGACTATCTCCAGCTCATGCTCGACAGGCAGCTTGAGCAGGAGAAGAATGACCTCACGCCCGCTTGGTCCAAGCTGCGAGGGGATTTCAAAGAGGCCGGTGCAAGCGACGCGATAATCTCGCGTGTCGAAGGCGAATGGCTCAGCCTGAAGCTCGCCGAAGTGAAGTTGCGAGATCAGGCTCGGCGCGCAGCCCAGCTTGCCGACCGGCTTCTTTCGCGCCCCGGCGCGATGGCGAACGAGTCTCTCAATCACCTCGAAGCAGTCCTCAACGGCACAGCCAGCCGCAAGGTGAAAAGCAAGCGCGAGCTTCATCTGAAACGGCTGAAAATTCTCAACGACCACACAGCAGGGCTGAAGGAATTGTTTCGAGAAGAATTCGGCCTCGAACTGCGGCTTGAAGCGCAAGCGGACGAACTATCAAAGCAAGCAACCTTGCTACTGGAGGCTCACGGGCTTGGCCGTGACTTGCTCTTTCCCGTGGGCCTCGTCGACAAACCAGAACCCACCCAGAATTTGGCCTCAACGAATAGCGCGAAACCTGTTCAGCCGGTTGCCCCGCAGGCAGCCCCGACCACGGTTAACCCCTCGGCCGCTGTAAAGGATCTCTCAAAGCAGCTCGACATCATCGCGAAGAAGCGGGTGCCTTTCTCAATCAAGCAAGAGAGCTTGGCGAACGGCGAAGCCGAATTGATCGCGCTCATCGAGCCAAGGGAGCAGGCGCTCTATGGCCTGCCGAAGAGGGTTGTCGCAAGAACCCCGCACGCGGTTTCGCGTCTGGTGAACATCCACGCAGCTCGCGTGCAGAGCGCGACCGTTCCCTCGGCAAGCGTTGCCGGGGTCCACGCCCCTGAGACCCTCACAGATCGACCCGAACTCGTCACACAGCAACCAGTTGCATTTGAAGCGCTTTCGAACGTCGCTCAAGAAACGCCAGTCGCAGGCGATGCTTCGAGAGACCCTTCGCCTGATAAAACAGGAGAGCACTTCCAGGTCGGACGCGAAGCAAGCCTAGAGCAACACGGTATTGCCGCTCCCTCCGACGGCAAGAAGCATGACACAGCGCGTGAGGTTGAAACCAAAGCCAGCGCGAACGCTGCAACGACACAAGAAGATGCGCCTGAAGCAGGGCCTGAGCATGACCACGATCGGGCTGCCGTCCGCGCGCTCGCCGAACTGGCAGAAGAAGAGCGGTGGAAGGCTGCAAACATCAACTCCATCAACGCAAGGCGCGAAAAGGGCCTGCCACAAGAAAAGGCCGCCGAGAAAGTATCGAAACCAGCTGCTCTGGCTGAACCGGCCGATAACGCTGTTGAAGAAGGATACGCGCCCAATTCGGATCCAATTATTGCGACCGAGACGAGAACAGTTTCCCAAGCAGATGCGAACGCGGTGCCCCTCTCTCCGGTTGACCGTGAACGGATGGAAACTGCTCCGCTTTACCTGGTCAAAACGCGCGAAGGGGAAATTCGCGTGCTTGGTCGCGATGTTCCGTTGTCGTTGGCCGCCGCTGCGAGAAGCGGACAACATGGCCAGCAGTTCGACCGCTGGTATAAACGACAAGAGGAGGAACGGCGAGAAATCGCCCAGCTGTTTGCTCAATCGCCCTATTCAAACAGTCGGGAGCTGGAGGCTGGCGTCAACGATGGTGGCGCGGATCTGCGGCTGGCCATCCTCTGGGC